>DATEIS010000083.1:0-13260 GCA_035278765.1 Pyrinomonadaceae bacterium
TGACGAGACGCGGCCCGAGCTAAGAGAAGATTTGCAACGTTCGCACAGGCAATTAACAAAACAAACGCGACCGCACCCAGCAGGACGAGCAGTGACGTCCTCAACTCCTTTACCAGACTCTCACGTAACTCTGTGAGTCGAACGCCGCAGTCAGAGTTTGTATCAACATAAGTCTGGGCCAGACGCTGGTTGATTGTGTCCAGCTCGTTTTGCGCTTGCGCCAGTGAAACTCCTGGCTTCAACCGAGACACGACGGAAAGATAACGATTATCACGAGGCTCCTTGGCCGGATTGAACTGTTGCCCCCACCAAATTTCGGTGTCATTCGGATAAGTGAAGCCGGCGGGCATGATTCCGATAATTGTTCCCGACCAGCCATTTATCTTGACCTTTCGGCCTACGACATCTGACGTTCCGCCAAAACGTCTTTGCCACAACGCATGACTGATCACCACGCCATCGGCGTCGGCCCTCGTGTCATCTGCTTGAACGGTGCGGCCACTGATCGCGTTGGTCTTAAATATTGGAAAGAATTCGGCCGACACTGCGGCAATACGCACACGTTCAGTTTGGTCGCTCAGATGGAGGAACGCGCTGTTGGTGGTAAATCCCGCGATGTGTTCGAACGACTGGCTCTGCGTCTGCCAGTCGACGAAGTCGGGTACGGACATGGGTCCTGTTTTAGACCCGTACCGCGTATTGGTCCCCTCGAATCGCACGATCCGTTCCGGCTCCGGGAAATTCAGCGGCCGCAACAACACTGAATTCACTACTGTGAACATCGCCGTTGTCGCACCGATGCCGAGTGCGAGAGTTGAGATTGCGATGAACAAAAAGCCTGGGCGTTTGAGGAAACTACGAATGCCGTAGCGTACGTCTTTGAGTAGTGTCTCCATAACAGCGATCTATCCACAGATTACGCAGATTTCTTTCTGTGTAATCTGTGGATACCTTTCATTCGTTTCGCAACGCGGTTAACGGCTCGACCTTTGTAGCCCGCCTTGCTGGAACGTAAGACGCAAGCAGGGCCACGCCGATTAGCAACAACGACACAAAACCAAAGGTGAGTGGATCGGTCGCACTCACTCCATAAAGCACACTCGTGATCGCGCGTGTCGCGAGAAGGGCGCCCAACAGTCCGAGTGCAGCGCCGATAATCGTTAGCTTTAATCCGTGACCGAGTACAAGCCGTAACACATCGCCCAACTGCGCGCCGAGCGCGAGTCGTATGCCGATTTCATGTGTGCGTTGCGCGACTGCATACGACGTGATTCCGTAAACTCCGATTGCCGCCAGCATCAACGCAACGAGTCCAAACACACCGAGCACGGTGGCCGCGACTTTCGCCGGGAACAACGCGAACTTCATGTGCTCCGTAAATGTCTTGACGTCAAAGAGCGGCAAATTCGGATCGAGCGATAACACCTCACCGCGAACTGGTGCGATGAGTCCTTCCGGATTCCCTTTCGCACGCACCACGAGAATGGCGCCCGAGCTGTAATCCTGAATCATTGGCGTCCAGACGAACGGACGCGGATCTTCAGCAATGTTGAAATACTTGCCGCCTTTAGCCACGCCGACGATGCGTATGAATGGCCCACTAGCGCTGCGCCAACTGAAGCGCTTGCCGATAGCATCGCCCGTGTTTTGCAGTTCGGGCATCAGACGGCGCACAAAAAACTCATTTACGACCGCAACCTTTTCAGTCTTCTCATTGTCCTGGTCCGTAAACTCCCGTCCTTGCAGAATCGGCGTGCCCATGGTCTTGAAGTAGCCCGTACCCGCACTGCTAACCATTGCTGAAGGCACGTTTTCGCCACGCTCAGCCGGATGTCCTTCCACGAAGATACTGCCGCTGTTGTAGTTGAGACTGAGAGGAATGTAGTTCGTCACCGCAGCCGACTCGACACCAGGCAGCGACTGCACACGTTCGATCAGTTGACGGAAGAACTGCTGGCCGCGCGCTTCGTCATAACCCTGCAAACCGAGATCGAACGACATCGTGAGTCCGTTTTGAGTTTCGAAACCGGGGTTCATGGCCTGCAACTGTTGCAGCGTGCGCACTACAAGACCCGCTGCGATCAGAACCATGAGCGAAATTGAGATCTGTGCAACCACGAGCACGCTGCGCAGACGAGTTCTCACAGCGCCGCCCTGAGCAGCAGTGTCTTTCAACGCGCGCAAGAGACCCGGTCGCGTGGACTGCAATGCCGGCGCTAAGCCGAAGATCGCGCCGGCAGCGATCGAGACGGTAAGTGAGAACAAAAGCACGCGCCAATCAATACTGACGTCCAAAGCGAGTGGAAAATCGATGGGCGGTTTCAGCGCCAGTAGTGCTCGGACGATCCAGAGCGCAAGCAACATTCCAGCAACCCCACCAATGAACGAAAGCAAAATGCTTTCAGTGAGTAATTGACGAATCAGTCGCAAACGATTCGCGCCCATCGCGAGGCGGATCGCTATCTCTTTACGTCGATCGGTCGCACGCGCGAGCATTAAACCTGCCAGGTTGGTGCACGTGACGAGCAGCACCAAACCTACGGCCGCCATCATGACCCACGTAAAGCTCACGACAGCACCACGCAGATCGGGCAGGATAAATCCCGGTGGCTCAACCTTGATCGTCTGTCCTTCGTTGCTGTCGGGATATTCTTTGGCGAGTTGCTGGCTCAGCAGATTGAGTGACGCTTCTGCCTGGCGTGCATCGACACCACTCTTGAGACGTCCGATGGCGAAGAAGTTCTTCGCATTGCGATTGTCGATCCAGGTCGCTCCCGGCTCGGCCCACTCCATCATCGAAGCCGTCAGCCAGAGATCGGGCGAGTAGACAAACTCGGTGCCCTTGAAACCTTCCGGCGCGATGCCGATCACTTTGAACTGGTGATTGTTTATGAGCATGTCTCGGCCAACCAGTCCTGGATCGGCGCCAAAGCGTCGCTGCCAGCAGTCGTAACTGACGACGACGACGGGATGCGAGAGCTTCGTCTTGTCTTCTTCGGGAAGAAACGTGCGGCCGTGAATTGCCTTCACGTTGAGGACGTCGAAATAATTTCCGGAGACCTCGTAACCCCAGATACGTTCGTTGACGCCGCCGCGACTCAAGCTCAGAGGCGCAAAGCGATAGACGAGCAGACCCGAGAGCACCTCGTTGCGATCGCGAAAATCCTTGTAATTCGGATACGAGAAGGCCGACATAGAGTCGCCTTTCGCGCGCACGGCAACCGAAACGATCTCTGCGGGACGATCGACCGGCAACGAACGCAAGAGCACCGTATTGACGAGGCTGAAGATCGCCGTATTGGCGCCAATCCCAAGCGCCAGAGTAATCACAGCGATCGCGACAAACCCCGGCCGCTTGATCAACCCACGAACCGCATAGCGAATGTCTTTGATTAATGAGTCCATACTTGATAAATCCATCCACAGATTTCACAGATTTCTTTTCTGTGTAATCTGTGGATTGCCTTTCATTCGTATCTGAGTGCTATCAGTGGTTCGACCTTCGTCGCTCTGCGCGCGGGCAAATAACACGCAAGCAGCGCAATCAAACACAACAACACCGGCACCGCCGTAAACGTCAGCGCATCCGTCGTGCTCACACCGTAAAGAAAACTTGCCAGCAGTCGCGTCACAATCACCGCCGCTATTAGCCCAATCACGACTCCCGCAATTACGAGCGTCATTCCCTGTCGCAACACGAGCCGGAAAACCTCGCCGGGACTTGCACCCAGAGCTACTCGAATCCCGAGCTCACGCGTGCGTCGCGAAACTGAGAACGACATCACGCCATACAGCCCGATCGACGCGAGCAGTAATGCGAGACCGCCAAAGACTGCCAGAAGGATCGCGCCCATGCGCGGCGCGTAAAGCGAGTTGGCCACGCGGTCGCTCATGCGTTCAGGATTGCCGAGCGGAAGGTTCCTTTCGAGCGACTGCACTTCGTTCCGAATCGCACCGGCGACACTTGTCGGATCGACACTCGCGCGGACGTGCAACGTCATGCCGGTTTCGTGATTCTGCGACAACGCGGAATACGCCACTGCCGTGGGTGCTTCACCCAGACTGAAATACTTGCTGGTACTAACCACTCCGACGATCTCGCGCCACGGACCTTCCGGACCGTTGAAGCTCAATCGTTTGCCGATAGCATCCTCGCTAGGAAAATGGCGGCGCACAAAAGCTTCATTGACGATCACAACACGCGGATGATCTTCAGTGTCCTGGGCATTGAAGTCGCGACCCTGCAACAGCGGGATACCCATCGTCTGGAAGTATCCTGGACCGATCACATTCGCATTAACGGACGTGTTGTCTCCGGCCGCCGGCCCCGCACCGTCGCTGCGAAATTGGTTGTCGGAACCAGTACGCCCTTCGATTAACAAACTGCGAACAGACGTATTACCGCTAACTGCGGCGATGCGTGCGACACTCGCAGACTCGACTCCGGGAATCGCCTCAACTCGCTCGGTAACCTGGCGATAAAACTGCTGCCCCTGCGGTCTTGTGTAACGAAGTAGATTGATATTGAGCGGGAGGGTGACGACCTTTTCTGAGTCAAAACCCGGATCGATTGTTTGTGCTTGTCTCAAACTACGCAGAAACAGTCCGGCAGCGATCAACAGGACGACCGAGAGCGCTACCTGTGTCACTACCAGAAGATTCCTGAGACTGAATGTTCGCGTGCGCTCGAAAAACGCGGTTGAGTCGTCTTTCAAAGCGGGAATCAACGCCGGCCGCGAAGCGCGCAATGCCGGAGCGAGTCCGAACACGATTCCGGCAATGAGTGACAGTCCTGAAGTAAACAGCAACACACGGAGATCGATTGAGAACTGCGGGTTGATCGGCAGCGCGCCGGTGGGTGGTGGTGCGGCTGCGAGCGTGCGGGTGATCCACCAGGCAAGCAACAGTCCCGCAGCGCCGCCTAAAGCCGCAAGCAAGACTCCTTCAGTCAGTAACTGGCGAACGATGCGTCCGCGTGTTGCTCCGATCGCGAGTCGCACTGCAATCTCTTTAGTCCGACTCGAACTCCGCGCGAGCAGAAGATTCGCGACGTTCGCGCAAGCAATCAACAGGACGATGCCGACTACCGCCATGAGCAGGCGAGCAACTGATGAGAGTTGCTGCCTGCTCGACGGGTCGTCGCTCTCTCTCAACGCGGAGACCGAGATACCGCGATTGCGATTTGTTGTTGGATAAGCTTCTTCGAGCTGTTTCGCAATGAGGGCAAGCGAGCTCTGCGCCTGTGCCGCCGTGACACCGGGTTTCAATCGACCGACACTGAAGAGCCAGCGATTGCCGCGCACCTGAAGCAAGTCAGGATTCATTTCGCCGGAATAACCAGCGCGTGGTGGACGCATCGTCGCCTGCATCATCATCGGCACGTAAAGATCGCGAGTGATGCCGAGTTGCAGACCGTCGAATCCAGCGGGCAGCACACCGATGACCGTGAAGACATTTCCGTTGAGCAGTAACTGGCGTCCAACGACGTTTGGATCTGCTGCAAAACGTTTCTGCCAGAGTCCCTGACTGATCACCGCAACTGGATGCGCGCCGGGAGTCTTGTCGTCTTCAGGGGAGATCAGACGACCACGTTGCGCTCGCACGCCAAGCACGTCGAAGAAGTTTCCGGAGACAATCGCGCCTGTTACGAGATCGGTTTGATCGTTGCTGTTGAGACTGGCAGTGATGCCACCCCACGCAACCAAACCATCAAACACATTGTTTTGATCGCGCAACGCGACGTAGTCCGGATAGGAGAAGATGCTGCCGGATGGTCCGTTGAAGACGTACACGAGTCCATCGGGATCAGAAACCGGCTGCGTTCGCATCAAGGTCGCGTTGATCGCGCTGAAGATTGCGGTATTCGCGCCGATTCCGAGAGCGAGCGTCAACACGGCAATCAGCGTGAACCCAGGCCGCTTTAGCAGGCCTCGAATTGCATAGCGAATGTCTTTAATTATTGAGTCCATAGTTATAAGACCTATTCATAACGAAGCGCCACGAGTGGATCGACCTTCGTCGCACGCCGCGCCGGCAGATAACACGCCACGAGGGCCACGATCACCAGAATCACGCAAACTACACCCAACGTCGGCAGATCTGTTGGCACAACGCCGAACAACAAACTCTTCATTAGTCGCGTCAATCCAAACGCTGCGATCGCGCCAAGGAATATTCCCGTCAACGCCAACGACAAACCGTTCTTTAAGACCAGTCCTAAAATATTTCCCAGGCGTGCACCAAGTGCGATTCGAATTCCGATCTCGCGTGTTCGTTGCGCCACCACATACGACATCATGCCGTATATGCCGACAGCCGCCAGAGCTAAAGCAAGGAGTGCAAACGCTCCGAGCACAAACATCGAGAAGCGTTGGGTTTGAATCGATTTCGCCATCACCTCGCTCATGGTGGCGATCTCGGTCGGCACTTGATCGCGATCGAGTTTCTGCACAGCTTGTCTGACGGTCCCAACCATTCCCGCAGGATCGCCTGAAGTCCGAACCACCAGTGTCATAAAGGGGACGGAATACTGGGCGTGCGGTAAGTAAACAGCGCTGGTACCTGGCTTATCCAATCCGTATTGCTTTACGTCGCCAACGACCCCGACTACGGTGCGCCATGGTTTACCCTCGTGTCCCGGATTCCATGGCAACTTAATTCTCTTCCCGATCGGGTCCTCGTTCGGCCAGAACCGAGCAGCGAAGCTTTGGCTAACCAGCAGTACAAGCGGAGCGTTTTCTCCATCCTGGTCCACGATCTCCCGTCCGCGTTCGAGTCGAATACCCAAAGCCTGGAGATAGCCGGGTGTCATGATGTACCGATCGACCGACGGCTCCTGACCGGGTGGAACCGGCTGATGCTCGATGTCGATTCCGGTGGTATCGAAACCGCGCGCGGCCGGCAATGGCGTAACGACACCGGCACTGATCACTCCGGGAAGCGACTCAACTTGATTTGTCAGCTCGCGATAAAAAGCAATGCGCTTCTGATCCGTGTCGTAGCGAAGCGAAGGTAAACCCAGGTCCATCTTCAACGACTGCGAGTAGTCGAAACCCGGGTCCACGTTTTGCAACTGCCAGACAGTTCGAATCAGCAGACCGGCGCACATCAGCAACACAACTGCGCACGCTATCTCGGAAACGACAAGAGCGCCGCGCAATCGCGTTCGGGCTATTCCACTCAAGCCTCTACTTTCCGCCTTCAAGACTTCATTCAAATCAGGTTTTGAGCTGTGCCACGCGGGCGCCAAACCGAAGAGGAGTAAAGTTAGTAATGACAGACCGAAAGTAAACCCAAGGACGGGCCAACTAAGTGCAACCGTTCGCAATTGCGGAATCATCTCGCTACCGAAAGCCTTGATCAGATCGACTCCCCAGATCGCGAGCAACAATCCCAGCACGCTGCCAATCAACGCCAGCAAACCACTCTCCGTCAGAACTTGCCGCAACAATTGCCAACGCGATGCGCCGAGAGCAGTTCGAATACTCATCTCCGAGGCTCGCGACGTTGCGCGCGCGAGGAGAAGATTTGCCACGTTGGCGCAAGCGATGAGCAATACAAATCCAACTGCTCCAAATAACACCCACAACGTTTTTTGAAGGTCACGCACGTTGTCTTGCTGCAAACCAACGAGGTGAATACCCTGATTCGTATTCGACTCCGGATGCTGTGTCTCGAGTCGCTGCGCAATCACGTTCATCTCAGACTGAGCTTGCGCGAGCGTAACGCCGTCTTTAAGCCGGCCAATTGATCTGAGGTGTCGAGCCGATCGGAGATCTTCGTTCGCCTGTTCCGCGACCGGTCGATAAACAAGTGCCGGCTTGTCGAGCAACGCCGGCGGCAAGGACAGAAAATTCGCAGGCATAACGCCAACGATCGTGTACGGCCTCAAGTTGAGCAGGATTGATTTACCAACAGCGTGAGGATCGGAGTTGAGCTGGCGCTGCCACAGTTCATAACTCAATATCACTACCTGGTCCTTGCCATCCTGTTGCTCTTCCGGCAGGAAGGCACGACCGAGAAACGGCTGTGTGCCCATCACGTTAAAAAAATCATCGCCGACCCATGCGCCCGTGATGCGAACGGGTTCGCCTCTGCCTGAAAGTAGTGGAGTCCAATTGGTGAAGGTGGTAATGCTCTCAAAGACTGTTTGCTGCGCGCGATAGTCAACGATGTCCGTGTGCGACACTTGATTGCGAGAGTCGCCCTGCGCACGATCCTCACCCCACAGCACCACGATGCGATCCGAGCGATGGAACGGCAGAGGTTTCAGTAACACTGAATAAACTATGCTGAAGATCGCGGTGTTCGCGCCGATTCCGAGGGCGAGAGTAATGACCGTCACGAGAGTGAACGAAGGCTGCCGTACGAGGCTACGAAACGCGTACCGGATGTCTTTGATTAATGAATCCACAGTCAGCAAAACCCATCAACAGATTACGCAGATTTCTTTCTGCGTAATCTGTGGATGGCCTTTCATTCGTAGCGTAGAGCGACGAGGGGATCGACTTTCGTCGCACGCCGCGCGGGCAGATAGCAAGCTACCAGCGCCACTACCGCGAGCAGTGTGGGAACGAGAACAAACGTAGTTACGTCGTAACCACTGATACCAATCAGCAGCGACGACAAAACCTGCGCGAGTGCGAGCGCCATTAACAATCCGATCACGACACCGACCGCCGCCAGCCGCATTCCCTGTCGCGTGATCATCTTCATCACGTCGCTGCGATTTGCGCCGAGCGCCATGCGAATACCAACCTCACGCGTGCGTTGCGAAACAACGTAGGCCATCACGCTGTAGAGCCCGACGGCGCTCAACAAGATCGCCACGACACCAAACGCGAGTGAAAAACTGGCCGCCATGTTCGGCGCCCATAACGCGTACGTCTTGTGCTGGTCCATCGTCTTTACTGCAAACAGCGGCACCCGACGATCCAGCCCCGCAACTTCACTGCGAATCGCACCTACAAGAGAAAGCGGATCGACATTCGGACGCATCACGAGGAACATGGTTGTGGGACGCCTTTGATCCATCGAGTAGTAGTAAAACGGTTTCGGATCCTCAGCTAAGGTGCGGTATTTACCCGTCTTAACTACGCCAACCACTTCCAACGGGTCCTTGCTATCAGTGCCGATAAAGATGCGTTTGCCGACCGCGCTTTCGCCCGGCCAGAGCATCTCGGCCATTCGTTGATTGACGAGGATCACGCGCTTGGTTTTTGTGTTATCGCGATCGTCAAAGTCGCGGCCCTCAACGAGGGGGATCTGCATCGTCCCGAAGTAGCCTGGACTGACTACCGTGTTCATGATGTTTCGCCCGGCAGTACCGCGTGGCAGAGTCTCGCCTTCTTTGAGGATTGGACCACTTGAATTCGAACTGTCGCCGAGTGGAAGCGTTCGAATGAATGAAGCTGCCTCAATGCCGGGGACGTGCGATACACGCTCGAATACTTGCTTGTAGAAAATCCGGCTCTGCTCTTCTTCATATCCAACGAGGGTCGGGCTCAACGACACAATCAGGCCTTTGCTGTTGCCAAAGCCCGGATCCATCGTCTGCGCTTTGCGAAAACTCTTGATGAAGAGGCCGCCGCAAACCAGCACCACGAGCGACAACGCAACCTGGGCCACCACCAACACGTTTCGCAAACCGAACGCTTTCAACTTCCCTCGACGCGCGACTTCCGGATCGCCTTTCAGAACTGGCACGACATCGGGATTTGACGAATGCCACGCGGGCGCAAGTCCAAACACGAGGCCTGTTGCCAACGAAATCACGAGTGTGAAGACGAGCGCGCGCGAATCGAGTGCAAAGAAGTTGTCGACGATCTTGTATTCGAGGATCGGCACGAACGCTTGCATCAGATCGGTCACCCAGAAAGCGAGTAACAGTCCGAGTCCACCGCCGAGTATCGAAAGCAGAAGGCTTTCGGTAAGAAGTTGCCGGATGAGACGCGCGCGATTGGCGCCGAGCGCGAGACGAATACCAATCTCTTTGCGACGTGCCGCGGCTCGGGCCAGCATCAGGTTTGCTACGTTAGCGCAAGCGATCAGCAGCACGAGGCCGACGATAGCCATTGCGATCGCGCCGGCACTCTTCAAGACACCACTTTCCTCTTCAAATCGACCGTCAATCTCAGTGAGCACCTGTGCTTGTGTGCTCGTGGCACGATCGTCCGGATAAGCCTGATTCAAACGAGCGGCAATGGCGGACATCTCCGCGGATGCTTGTGAGATTGAAACGCCGGGCTTAAGACGTCCGATTACATTCATCCAATGTGAGCCACGTTCCTTGAGGATGCCGGGATTGCGCCTGAGTTCTTCAGCCATCGACACCGGCGTCCAAAAGTCGAGCGCGAGCGCAAACTTCGATCCGGCAAAATATTCGGGCGTAATACCAATCACCTGATAGGCGCGATTGTTGAGTTGGACCGTTTTGCCGACGATGTTTGGATCGGAAGCGAGACGTCGTTTCCAGAAGCTGTGACTCAACACAACGACAGCATTCCCGCCAACGTTCTTGTCCTCGTCAGGCAGGAACGTTCGACCGAGAATCGGTTTGACTTCGACGACATCAAAGTAATTGGCCGAAACAACCTGACCCCAGATGACGTCGTTCTGGTTCTCAGCATCGATCGCAGCCTGAAGCATGTCTTCGGCGGCGAGGCCCGTGTATGACGTACTCTGATCGCGGTAGTCGACGAAGTCGGGATAGGAAAACTCATCGGTCACACCGCGGTCTTCGGCGATCTCCATCGGACGGACCAGATTGCTCGGATTAGGCACCGAAAGCGGTCGCATCAGAAACGCACTGACGCCACTGAAGATCGCCGTATTCGCTCCAATCCCAAGTGCGAGTGTAATAACCGCAACCAGCGTCACACCTGGATTCTTCACCAGCATCCGAACGCCATAACGAATGTCTTTGATCAAGTTTTCCATACAGTTTTTTCGCCACGGATGGCTTATCCAATCTGTTTATTCTTCAAGAGCGTGGACAAAACCCGCCCTCGTTCGTAATCCGACTTAATCGTCTCAACTGCTTTTAGAAACGCACTCTTCAATCGCGCATCCCCTGTGTAAACATTCGAAACCTCAACGAGTAGCGTCGCCTTCTCATAGTCCGACGACATCTCCGTTGCCGCTTCGAGCAAGAGCCGCAACACTTCCTCACTCTGAATCTTTGTTTTAGCGAGTGCACTCAACACACCGCGACGCTCGTAATCAGAAGAGATGGTTTTGGTTGACGATGCAACCAACACGAGCACCGCGCTACTCGACGTCTCCTGCTTCAACAGTTTCTTGAGCACGCGACTGTGTTCGTAATCGGATTTGATCGTCGCGACCGCATCGAAGAATGGTTGTAAGGCAACATCTTTACCCGTGAGCACAGGGGCAGCAGCTATCAACATTTGCGCCTGTTCGTAATCGGAAGAGATTTCGCGGGCCGCCTGGCGCAACACATCACGCAATGCCGCCGCGTCGAGGTTTCCCTGTTTGATGAGCTGGTCGAAATAGATGCGTTTTGCATAGCTGCTTGAGATCTGATTGATCTCGGCGAGCACGCCTGCAACACCGCGCTGCGCCAAAATTGTTCTCACTCGCTTCTCGGCATCGAAGCCTCCCTGACGCACCGCGTTGAGTACAAACTTAGCGAGCCAGGTCTTGGCGTTGTCATCCAGAGGCTGCGCGGTACCGTTTAGATAAAATGCGCGCGTGATTTGTCCGGCGCCGTCGCGTCTGACTTCGTAGCGACGTGATTGACCCTGGTGGACCTCCTCGACAATGACCCACCCGCCTTCCGAAACGGAGATGATGTCGGTGTAATCGTCGTTGAACTCAGCCTTACCCCGAATTTCTAAACGACGTTTCTCTCCATCGTCCTGGATTATCCAGGTCGTGGTGCTTTGTTTTTCATCGCGGCTCTTCTGCGCGTGAAGTCCGGGCAATGGCGACGAAATCAGCAATGCCAGAGCAGAGGCGAGCAGCCAGAAGACGCGCGCTTTGAGTGAATGTTTGAGCAACTTCATTTTTATTTCCTCACTTTTGAACTATCGCAGGCTTGCACGTTGATGGTGACCTGCAAGCGCCGGCCGATAAATCCGCGTCCGTAGTTAATGCCGAAAGCCGAACGATCGAGTTCGGTGGTCGCGCTGTAGTAGACAAACTCTTCACCGTTTGGCGAACGGCTGCGGTCCATCTCGTTGACCGACAATGCGATCGGCACCGTCTTGTCCTTGATCTTCAAATCACCAGCGAGATCCAACGAATCGCGATCTCTTCCGCGACGAATGCTCGTGCTCTTGAACTCAATATCGGGAAATGTTTCGACATCGAAAAAATCTTTAAGCAGTAGATGTGCGTCACGACGTTTGTTTCCGGTGTCGATACTGCCGGCTTTGATCGTTGCGTTGACTGACGAGCGACTGATGTCACTCTCATCCAAAACGATCTGGCCTTCGAGATCGCGAAATCTTCCCTTCACCTTGAACCACAGATTCCTGATCGTGAACTCGACAGTCGTGTACCCCGGATCGAAAACCCAAGTACGTTGAGTCTGGAGGTCAATCATCCTGAAAAAATCTTGTAAATCCTGTCAGGGCTTTACTCGTACCGAAGCGCCTTCAGCGGATCGACTTTCGTCGCCCGTCGCGCCGGCACATAACACGCAAACAACGTCACCAGAAACAGTCCAACTGAAACGATCGCAAACGTCGCGGTATCAGTCGCCGTAACATCAAACAGGAGCGTCGCAATCAATCGCGTTAAAGCAAACGACGCTGCGAGACCAACTGCGACTCCAACCGCACCAAGCACAATTCCCTTCTTCACCATCAGCTTCAGCACGTCGAACCGTTGCGCGCCGAGCGCCATTCGCACACCGATCTCGTGCGTGCGCTGCAACACCGTGTACGACATCACGCCGTAAATCCCGACCGCCGCCATCACGAGCGCGAGAAACGAAAACACAGTCAACAACGAGGCGCTGAATCGCGCTCGTGCAACTGAAGTAGCTAACAACGTTTCCATCGTGCTCACTTCGCCGATGGGCTGCTGTGGATCGAGATTCTTAATTACGTTGCGCGCAGCCGGCCCAACCGCGCTCGCATCACTACGCGTCCGCAACATCAACGTCATTCCCGAATAGACCAGTTCCGCATGTGGCCAGTACGCCACCGGCTCGACCGGCACATCGAGCCCGAGATGTTTGTGATCGGCCACCACGCCGATGATCTCTGACGGCACGTTCTCATCTTTCATGTA
>DATEIS010000084.1:0-3121 GCA_035278765.1 Pyrinomonadaceae bacterium
AGCGGTAGCGACCTGGTCCAACATCAGAGGCCAAATGTCGATCACTGACCAGGTCGCTACCGCTCCCTGTACTGACCCGATCCAACAATGATTTCCGACTTTGAGGCAAAAGCATGAAGGCAGCAATTGGAACGGGAAAATACGAACGACTCCTGAAACGGTGCGAATTCCTGCCGCCGGTGCCGACAGCAGTGGCCCATCCTTGCGAAGCAACGGCTTTGGAAGGAGCAGTCGAGGCGGCACAGAAAGGTCTGATCGCGCCACTCCTTGTTGGCCCGGCAAACAAAATCGCGGAGATCGCCGCCGCTGCCAAAATCGATCTCGGCAAACTGTCAATCATCGACGTACCGCATAGCCATGCCGCCGCCGTGAAAGCTGTCGAACTGATCAGCGAAGGCAAAGCAGAGATCCTGATGAAGGGAAGTCTGCACACCGACGAGTTAATGTCAGCAGTTGTTTCACGCGAAGGCGGACTGCGTACTGGACGTCGGGTCAGTCACGTGTTCGTGATGGATGTGCCGACGTATCACAAGGTGTTAATCGTTACAGACGGCGCCATCAACATTGCGCCGTCTCTCGAAGACAAGGTTGACATCTGCCAGAACGCAATCGACCTCGCCATTTCACTCGGACTCGAGAAACCCAAGGTCGCTATTCTCGCCGCCGTGGAAACGGTTACGTCAAAAATGCCCGCCACTATCGACGCCGCCGCGCTCTGCAAGATGGCCGAACGCGGGCAGATTAAGGGCGCCCTTCTCGATGGCCCACTCGCATTCGACAACGCCATCAGTACGCAAGCCGCGGAGACAAAAGGTATCAAGTCCGCGGTCGCAGGTGATCCTGACATTCTGCTCGCGCCCGACCTCGAATCGGGCAACATTCTCGCAAAGCAATTGAGCTTTCTCGCTAACGCTGACAGTGCCGGCATGGTCCTGGGCGCGAAAGTGCCGGTGATTTTGACCAGTCGCGCCGACAACGTGCGCTCGCGGATTGCGAGTTGTGCCGTTGCGAAATTGGTGGCCCATGCCCGGCGCCAGACTTTTGGAGGTGAAGCCACAAAAATCACACAAGGCACATAAAGCACAAAAGTGTTTCTTGCCTTTCGTGTGCTTGTGCTTCTTTGTGGCCGGAGTTTGCTGATGGAAGACTACGCTCTCGTACTCAATGCCGGTTCATCGAGTCTTAAGTTCTGCGTCTATGAACGACCGCCGGGTCAACACTGGAGGTTAGAAGCGCGCGGCCAGATCGAAGGCATCGGCACAGCGCCTCGTTTGTCAGTCAAAGATCAAAACGGTGAAACTCTCGCGAAGCAGGATGTCGCCGTTCGTGATGCGCACGAAGCACTTGATGCGCTCGCCGCATGGCTCCGCTCCAAATACAATCGCGCCCGATTGCTGGGTGTGGGCCATCGCGTGGTCCACGGCGGCGCGCGGTTCACTGGCCCAACTATAGTAAATGCCGACGTGTTGCGAGAGCTGCGTCAACTGGTCCCACTTGCGCCTCTTCATCAACCTTATAACCTCGCGGCGATAGAAGCAGTCTGCGAACGTTTACCCGGAATACCTCAGGTCGCCTGTTTCGATACCAGTTTTCATCGCGGTCAACCCGCAGTTGCGGAGCTTGTTCCGCTTCCACGCGAACTGCGCCAACAAGGCTTGCAGAGATATGGCTTCCACGGGTTGTCATACGAATACATTGCTTCCGTACTGCCGCAAGTTGCTCCCGACATCGCCAACGGGCGCGTGATTGTGGCTCATCTGGGAAGTGGATCGAGTTTGTGCGCTCT
The DNA here is from genome assembly GCA_035278765.1 of Pyrinomonadaceae bacterium. GTDB lineage: Bacteria > Acidobacteriota > Blastocatellia > Pyrinomonadales > Pyrinomonadaceae > PSRF01. The sequence goes on from DATEIS010000084.1 coordinate 1,787, forward strand.
GAGAAAGCGTAAGAGCGTAGACACCACCCTCGGATTTACGGCGCTGGATGGTTTATGCATGGGGACGCGTCCCGGCTCAATCGATCCCGGCGTGATCCTGTATCTCTTCCAAACTCTGAACCTCTCGGCGAAAGAAGTCGAAACACTGCTCTACAAGAAATCAGGCCTGCTTGGCATCTCCGAAATCAGTAACGACATGCGCGATCTCCTCGGACGAAACGAGTCTCCTGCTCGTCTTGCAGTGAACTATTTCATCTATCGCGCCAGCAAGGAGATCGGAGCTTTAACCGCTGCGCTGGGCGGAATAGACGCACTCGTTTTCACCGCCGGAATCGGAGAAAACTCACCTGAGATCCGCAAACGAATCTGTGAGGCGTCGGCGTGGCTTGGAATTGAGCTCGACGAAGCGGCCAACACGCAGTGTCTGTCAAAGATTTCTACCACCAACAGCAAAACTTCCGTCTGGGTAATCCCAACTAATGAAGAGTTGATGATCGCTCGACACACCGGCTTGCTCTTGGGACTCGCAAAAGCTGCTTGAGAGCGACAAGGAGACTTACGATGGCCAGCGCCGCACCTCAGGAAATCACGGGAAAGAAAATCACCCCACAATGGGAAGGTTTCAACATTGGTCTCTGGCAAACGGAGATCAATGTCCGCGACTTCATTCAACAAAACTATGAGCCATATGAAGGGGATGAATCGTTCCTCACGACTGCCACTGAGCGCACGACGAAGATCTGGGAGCAATTGAATCAGCTTTTTTTGGAAGAGCGTAAAAAGGGCGTACTCGACGTATCGCAAATTCCGAGTTCGATCACGGCCCATGCACCGGGCTATATCGATCGCGAGAACGAAGTGATCGTCGGTCTGCAAACTGATGCACCGCTCAAGCGAGCAATCATGCCGAACGGCGGTTTCCGTATGGTGCTCAACGCGCTGAAGACATACGGCTACGAACCCGACCCGCATGTAGTTGAGACTTTTACAAAGTATCGCAAGACACATAACGAGGGTGTCTTCGACGCCTACACCTCCGATGTCAGGAGATGTCGCAGTTCACACATTTTGACCGGACTGCCTGACGCGTACGGGCGCGGGCGCATCATCGGCGATTACAGGCGCGTTGCACTCTATGGAGTGGCGCGGCTGATTGAAGAGAAGGAAGAAGAAAAGCGCAGTCTTGACCCGGTCATGTCGACCGACGAGATCATCCGCGATCGCGAAGAACTCAGCGAACAGATTCGCGCCCTCAAAGAACTACAGCAGATGGCGACCAACTACGGGTTCGACATCTCTACTCCGGCTCGCAGTGCTCGCGAGGCGGTGCAGTGG
>DATEIS010000085.1:0-12054 GCA_035278765.1 Pyrinomonadaceae bacterium
CCAACGGGAACGGTCGACCTGAGGTTCACACCGTCGAGCATGCGCTTTGATAATTTGTATCGCGAGTGAGTTTGGTCCTGTGAATGTAAGGATCTTGTTGTCCAAGGAAACTCCTCAAGCATTGCTCAAGGCGTCCATCGACCCTCCTGCTTTAGTATTGACAGTTTTGCTCCAGAACCATATTGTTAGCGCGCCTGTCCTCTAACTTCGCAAGCAGGCGACCAAGCTCTACCAATTCATCACATAGTACTGCCTGGGCTCTCACTATATGTCTGACTTAAAAGATTCCATCGCTGGTCTTCACGAACTACACAACACCCGCACTACAGCAATGTTGTTACGGGAACAGGGTCTACGATCTCTCAGGATGGTAAAAAAGACCTCCAGGGAATTACCCGTTGAGTGGAACGACAACAATGAAGTACCTAAAAAGTTTTTGGAGAAATGGACCTGTAGTGGAAGTAAAGCTGAAGTGGCTTTACTTGTTAAGATTCAGAATCATTATCACCTCAGTGAGAACGAAACGATCAATACAACTCCTGCCGAAAAATCATTGATTGACGATCTTATCGGCCCTTCGGGAGTAACAATCGCAGACTTGCTTCCATTGCTTCCGTCGACAATCAAAGAAGGACAGACAAAGCCTGCTTCCGACTTCAAAGAGCAGGTTCCCGTGTTAGTCGCCGCACGGGTTCTATCAGCACTTGCAATGTCCCCGCCGACGGTCTTTAGCAAGGTCTCAATGCTTTGTTATTACCGGATTGTTCGAGAACTCTATTACGCGGACTACCCTGATTGGACTATCGGAGGGGCGCGAGCCGGTGCAGGTGGCCGAACGTCAGCTTTCGTAACGGGTGAGTGTATTCGAGCAATAATGGCCCTTGAGGCCGCCGTTCGCCGGACAGGAGAGCACCTCCGAGAATTAATCAGGTTTTATGATAGGCACTCTCAGTTGAGTCGAATGATAGATTCCATCGGAGACGTCGGCGCTTTAAGCAGTTGGGCGTCGCACGCGTTCGACAGAATGTGGCTAGATTGGTATATCTCAACACATAGGCGAAATGGTGCAATCTCGTTCGATACAGGCAAGGGTTTACCGACGCGGATGCTTGAAAACGAAGCGGCTATGACGTCGCCGGCGGAACGTGAGCAGAGATTCGCTACCTTAATGAGTTCCTTTGCGAGTTCGGTACAAAGAGAATCGATCGCGATCGGCAAGGCCTTGCAAGATATCCGATCTCAGCGAGAAGAAGAAGTTAAAGGAAGTCGTGACTTAGGGCAACGGACCGCGAGTGCACATCTAAAGGCTGAAAATGTTCTCGTAAAAGTCAAAGAGAACACCGCAATCGTCTTACGCATCTTAAAGGAAGCTCAGAAATTACCTCTCCAGCTAGGCCTGTCCCGCCTACACGAAACGTTCAGAAGTTTTCCCGCAGAAATTCACCGTGTCCTCGATGCCGCGATAACTTATGTTGACACTGTTCTCGATAGAGAGCTTTCACTTGCCCACGCCGGCAGCCCTTTCGATGCAGGCGAATTGGTGTTTGCTGCGAGCGCTTATGGCGCAGTCACAAAGTGGCAGGACAGCGAAAAGCTACGACGCGCGTGTGACCATTTGATAACCGTATTGCCCGAGACGGGAAGATTCGTCACTCACCGGGCCTATCACGCTGATAAGCGAGGATACAAACGATTTCCGGCTGCGTGCGAAATGACACGCTCATTTGCCAAGCTTCTCCACCGAAGCGGCTATGAGTTTCATCCTTCCGTGGCACGAAAAATGATCCGCGTATTTCTGAACGACAAGCAATTCTTTCAGTCTTCGCATGAAGAGCCTAACGAAAAATGCGTAGGCTGGAACTTCGAAAATGCCCCGGAGTTTGACAGACCGTGCGTTTGGGTTACAGCAATCGCGGTTCAAGCACTCGACCGAATAGTTCGAATGTTGAACTCCAGAATAAATGAAGAGGTGTTTCGCCACTTTAAAGTCGTCAAACCCGGTAGCCATGAAGCGGGTAATCTCACCTTGAATGACCTGGTCTATCCCGACCATGGCACAGTCAGTAAGAAATACAGCGAGGAATCGATAGCGCTGAGACTTGAAAAAATGCGGGCGCACATAATGCGTGTTCCTCACGCGGGACAATCTGGCTCAGCGCTTGGCTCGGCAATTTTTTATGGTCCTCCTGCTACTGGAAAAACCTCACTATTAACTGCTTTAGCATCCAGTGCCCGAGTCCCTCTTGTAATGCTGTCTCCCAGCGATCTCATCGTTCAGGGCCAGGAACAATTGGAAGGTCGCGCACGAGTAGTTTTTGACGCCTTATCGATGCTGACACAGTCGGTAATTCTTTTGGATGAGTTTGAGCCCGTTCTCCAAGATCGCAAGCGCCGAAAAGAGCATCAACAGGATCAGGCAATTCTTAGGTTCCTGGTCACAGGAATGCTCCCGAAGCTAAAGACATTGCACGACGCGGGAAGAAAACAGTATCTCGTTTATTGCCTTGCTACTAATCATCTCGAGCAAATTGACGAGGCCGCCAAGCGACCGGGGAGATTTGATCTACTGCAGCCAGTTTACATGCCGGATCCACTCTCTAGAGCAGGAACATTTTTATATGCCTTACATAAGAACCCTGGACAAATCAATCTAAAGAGCAATGCGCAAGAGAAGCGCAAACGAATTGGGCAAATAGTAGCCGCCACTGCATTTATTAATGCTCGTGATTTGGCTGATTCTTTCAAAATTGGAGTTGACGGCCGGAATCTTTATGTTGATTTTCTAAGCAGAAACGCAAAGGCAGATGCCAACGAAATTGACAAGCTAATAATAAAAGCAAAAGAGCGGTTCGAACTTGAGGAGGGAAAGTGGAAACGGTTTGAATCAACTGGAGACAGGCGTGAACTCGAGGATGAAGGCCACATCCCCGCTGAACTTCTCCAATTAGAGCGAAGAGTGCTTGATCGGGTTAATGATGAAAACTTTGACCTTAATCAGGCTTTAGTTTTGTAGATTCTGGCACCATTGCGTTTGTTTGTAAGCCGCGAAAGTCTCAAGCACCTACCGCATCATTCAACACTAAGGGCAGTCGGAATAGATAAATACCAAGTTCAAACTTTTCTTGATGCCTTGGCTATAAGGAATCCTGTCAAATGGAAACTACTGATCCTCGCGAATCTGAGGTCATTCTCAAACAAGCTGTTACGCCAATGAATGTTCTTGAGAAAACGGCGAAAACGTTAACAAACGTTCCCGTCGATCCCGCGCAAAACCTCACATTTCCAGCATGGGCATTCTCTGCTGTAAGCAAAATGCGAAAAGCGATAGGTATCGGTGGATTAGTTGCTTCAGCTATTGCCATTAGCTACCTGGAGCCGACAACGTGGCCTGTGAAATGGTGGAATGATGGGTTAGCAGCACTCCTCGACGAGAAAAAACTTCAACGCGCCAATCTTGCTTTTGTACAAGCAGGTGTTTCACTGCTACTTGCTCTAATGATTCCTGGAGCCAACTTGCCAGCGAGATTTCCCGGCAACGATGAGCACGCTGCAATTGCTCGGAAAGCCTGCCGTCGGATAACACATCTCCTTAATATTGTGTTTTGCCTTTGGGCGGCTTACTACGCAATTACTGGATTAGCACTCTTATCAACCAGTAGTCTGGTGGATCGGCCTTTCCTAATCACTTTGAGTGGACTCACAAGCCTTTTCATTTTCTGGTTGTACCTAGAGATCGGCGAGATTACGATTGAAAGTAAAGGCCATGACGTCGCACGCTTCGATGCGTCGACGTATCAAACAGCGGCAGTGGGTGTGTTTCTGTTTCTGGTGGCAGTAGCGTGGTATGCGTATGCCAAAACATTCTTGAAGGTACTAGACGCAGTCGATCTGGTAGTGGCTACCCTTAGCGGTATCGGCTTATGTTTTGTCGTCGGTCGGTTCGCAGATAAATTATTGAACCCGGGCGCCGTGACTTTGTTCTTTCTCTATCTCTACGCTGTAATCCAACTGGGTGCAGCAGTTATGTCAAAGGATCCTGTGGTCCACCTTGGAGTGACTACTTTAGCGCTGCCACTAAAGATTCTTCTGTGGCTTGTATGTGTGTGGGCGTTTACTACCGGAATCCTTAGCGAATATGTGTACGAACTGCGGCTGTTAATTGAACGTGTTGACGCCGAACGCTCGAATGTCGATGACCCTAACGACCAAACGTAACTCAAACGCCTGACCACGACGTTCCGCTTTGCACCTTTAGCACCTTGGGTCAACTCGCCTTTGGAACTCTTAAAATTATGCGCGAACCTACAAGGTCGGCTAAGGCGCGAACACCTTCGGATCGATCTGCACGTTATGCTTGACCTCGCCGACCTTAAAAACCATTGTCATCTGCGGCAGTCTGTGGCTGACATAAAATGGATACTTGATTCCATCAATCGCCTGCCACTCGTCGTAGTAAATCTCAACCGGCACTAAAACCGTCCCAACCATCAGGGACATATTACTCCGCACGGGCAAGAACGTTTGTGCATCCAGATACAGTCGTTCAGCCTCTCCTGTGACCGGTTGCAGGTCAAGCACATAAACCTCGCGATATCCGATCTTGCTCATGCCTGCCAGAGCGATTTTCTTAAAAATAAGTTTTGGCTTGAATTGTCCGTAGAAATCGGCGTTGCGCTTCAGAAGGGCCAACTCCACATTCTTAGCTATCCGCACCCCTGCCGCTGTCCGCATCCACCCCGTGCGACCATCGTAACCGTCACTCACCTTTCCCACTGGATGCGCCTCTACCGTAGTTGAATACTTATTGGGTGCTTGCGCATATTGCACAAAGCTTCCGCCACGACTGACGCCGACAATGGCAACCTCTCCTTTGATAACGCGACTCGTCGCGGCGTCAATCGCCGGACCGCCCATTGCTTGCAAAACCTTCGCAAGAACTTCATCCACCGACAATGAAGCGGACGAGGAGATCGTCTGGCCGTCATTCACCGCCACCCAACCTCCACCACTCTCGCCACCAATTACGCGTGACTTTCCGGTTGGCTGTGGCTCAGCGACCATTGCGGTGTTGACTGCGGGCGCAGAGCTTCGAGTTGGAGCGCGATTCTCGTTCAACGACTGAAGGAGTTCTTGTGCTTCAGATTTCACAGCCTGGTCCGAGTCGCGCGTCAGTGGTTCAAGAATCTGGCGCGCCGCGGCCTGATCTGAACGTTGCATGTAGATCTGTGCCAGCAGCAACGCATAGGCCGTTTTCGAAGGCGCGAGTTGCCGCGCTTTCTGGGCCATCTCAACTGCTTCGTCGAGTCGTTCGTTTCGTACGAGATTGACGAGGGCCAGCAGGTACGGCGCGGGCGCGTAATTTGGGTCGAGCTTGATCGAACGCAATAGTTGTTCGCGCATCAGTGCGGCATTCTCTGGCGAGTAGCCCGAAACGCGCCCGTCTGCGGAGACGTTGTCGCGACTCAGTACATACGCATGGAGATAATGGACCAGGGCATTCTGCGGCGAGGAGGTCGCTTTCTGAAGGTATTTCTTCGCCTCTGCATAACGTCGCTGGTGAACGTAAAGCACACCGAGCGAAGCGTACGAAGGAGTGAAACCCGGATCGAGAGTGATGGCCTGCTTGAGATAGCGTTCAGCGTCGTTATCCCGACCAGAGTGTTGCAATAGATCGCCGAGGTAGTAGTTGGCTTCGCCCTCGGAAAGTGCTGAGCGTTGCATCGCGAGGTAGGAGCTATAGGTTTGTGGATCGATGTTAGCAATGCGTTGTGCTGTCAGGTTTCCACGGCGCACGTACGAGCGCAGTTCTTCTTCAAGCGTGGCAACACTGACGCCAAAAGAACTCTCGATCGCTTTCGCTGCGTCATCACCCCGGCCTACCTGCTGTAGAAATCGTCTGAACTGTTCCTGGCGTCCGGAGTCGCCGAGCATCAGGTAGTGGACCAGCGCCCACGACTGGCCGTAAAAAATTCCGCTCTTGTCGTCTTCGTTGTAGTGCGGCGAGTTGGTGTTGATGGAGAAGAGTGTTTGCAGCGGCAGCAGTCCCTCACCACGCAGCAGTTGAATGTAGGGATAGATGGGTGCGCCGAGTAGTGCATCATTTCCTGAGAACTGTATCGAGCCGTAGAGTTCGGCGAGACCTTCGTTTAACCACAACGGCGCTCCGGGAATGTTGTCTTTGAGATGCAGGTGGACGTATTCATGAAATGCAGTGCCGAAGGATTCGCGGTCTCCTGCATCAAGTGAGATCGCGATGTAGTTGACGTCGTTCCCCGGTATAAAGAAGCCGGCGACATTTGCCGCGCGTCCCTGGTAGATTGGTTTGAATGGGCGAAACGAAGCCTCGTCGCGAAAGACGATGACTGTTGTCGGCACCGACGAATCGATGACGTTCCGAGATATCAGGCGTGCGAAGGAGCGATGAAAGAATTCGAGCCATGCAGCTACCTGGCGAAGCTTTTCCGGATCGGCGTTACCGATCACGAACATGTTGTTCGTGCGGACGCTGCGCCATGTGTCTCTCGCTTGTGGTGCAGTGAGTAGGCGAGGCTTCGCCTGTGCTGCGCCGCTTTGGAAAACACACAGTGCGGCAAGAATCAGCGCGATGAAGGTCTTCATATAGTCCTTTCCTGTCGGGGGAGCAGTAAAGGGGCGGGTTTTTATGGATATTTAAGCGCTTTGATGTCCATCGTCGATATGACGATCGACTTTAGCGTCGAGATTTCCTATCGCTTGGGCTACTTCTCGAATCTTGGCATCCGTGATCTTAAAACTCTCAAACATCACACTTGCACAACTGGAAATCATCTCGGCGGTTTGCGCGAGGTATTTCTCGGTCTTTTTCTGAGCTTCCTTTAGTTTCTCCATGTCGACTTCAAACTGCGCCTGCCGGTGTAAGAGAAACTCTGCTTTTCTATCCCATTCTTCGTTTGTCATTATGAGGATCGATCTCCTTAAAATCGAGGTTGAGGCCAGTTTACCACACGTCAGCCACAGATTACCCCGTTCGGTATAATCTGTGGCTGAACTGGATTTACTGCACGGCTTGTTCGAGTAGGGCAGCGAGGCGCCAGCCACCTTTGTGGATCTCGCTTTTCACAATGTCGGCGGCCCAGAGCGCGTAAAAAGTTCCACCCGCTGCGTGCGTTCGCTCTTCAGCTCGCCCGCTCTTAATCTCCGGTTTACCACTTTCGAATCGAATGTCCCTGTATTGAAGACGCGAATGCGCCTCACGCGCCGTGGGAAGAATGTCGTTGGCCAACTGTTCTGCCCATGTCTCGACTCCTCCGCTCAACTCCCAGTCTTCCGGTTCCTTTGATCCCAGCCGCTTCGCGATCTTCGCGTCCTGCTGCGTGCCGAAAGCATTCTCGACTGTCTGGCCATCCCAATAGCCGTGAAACTTTCCCGCCGATCTTCTTTGGCCGCTGACGAATGTGAAGAGCGTGAGCTTGTTCCCACCCTGATCGGCAAAACCGATGTTCTGCGGCGTGGGGTGAAATGGCTGTCCGTTGGCATCGAAAAACTCTGCGCCAACGTGCAGCGGTTGATGTATATCACCCATGTAATGCGTCAGCAGAATCACTGCGATCGACTTTGTGATTGCACGCTCGTTTGTCTCCGGCACCTCGCCTTTTAATACACGAATGCAGAACGGAATCATCTTCACGACGTCAAACTCAAAGCGCCCGACTGTACCGTCAGCATATTTCTCGTCGCCAGCCACCGGGACGTCAGTGTAGTGAAACTCACTATGCTTGGGCTCGCCACTGCAATTCGCGTTAACGAACGCCTGGAGTTCGCGATTGATCCGGTTCTGTCCGAAAGGCTGTCTCCCGCATTGCCAACTCTTGATTTCATCTGGGAGAGTGGACGCTCGTTGTAGCGTCATACCATCGAGGAGGTTTCGAACTTTCTTTGCGACCGTCTGGTTCTTTGCCAGCCGCTGATCTGCGATTGCGCCAACAAGCTGATGTCCACGTGGTCCATAGCCGTAACTATTAACTGACAACAGGCAAATGATTAATAACCCAACCACCATTCTGTTCATTTTGTTGAACTCCTTTCCGAGGGGAAGAAAGTTGAGCGTTGAGCGAGGCGGAGTTTATGTCGGCGAGACAGTTCAGTCAATGAATCTTCTTACAGTAAACTAAACCATGTCTCTAGCTGAGGACCAAGCAAAAATTCTCGCCCGGCGTCCGACCTGGGCCGAAATCGATCTCAACAACCTGGCAGCAAACTTCAACCGCATTCGACGACGTGTCACACCAGTTGCTCGCGTCATGGCCGTTCTCAAGGCGAATGCGTACGGTCATGGTGGGGTGGAATGTGCACAACGGCTTTCGCGCGAAGGCGCCGACTGGTTCGGCGTCGCCCTACCCGAAGAGGCTATTCAACTGCGCGCGGCCGGGATCAAAGAACCGATTCTATTGCTCGCGGGTTATTGGCCGGGTCAGGCTGCTGCTTGCATTCAACATCAATTGACTTCAGTCGTTTATCGTCTCGACATGATTGAGGCACTGAACCAGGCAGCCGCGAACGCCGGAGTCGTGATCGACGTTCATGTAAAAATTGATACTGGCATGGGCCGTCTGGGAGTTCGTTTCGATCAGTTGAACGAGTTCGTCCCCGGACTGGCCCAATTTCGCAACGTGCGCATCGATGGAGTTATGACACATCTGGCTGCCGCCGACGATGCCGCTTGCCAACCGCTGACCCGCGATCAAATTCAGCGTTTCGAAGATGCGGTGACGGTATTTCGTGACCACGGATATCGTCCGACGTATCTGCATCTTGCTAATTCAGCCGGTGTCTTTGGGCATCGCGATTCGTGGGGAAATCTCGTCCGTCCCGGCGGTGTGCTGTATGGACTCTGGCGCGATGTTCTTCCACTCTCGACCAGAGAGCCTGAACTAGTGCCGGTGATGTCGTTGCACTCGAGGATAAGTCTGTTGAAGTGGGTTCCGCCTGGCGAGACGATTGGTTATGGTTGCACGTTCGAGGCTTCTCGAAAAAGTTTGATTGCTACACTCCCGATTGGTTATCACGACGGATACATGCGTGGGCTCTCGAATCGTGCACACGTGATCGTGCGCGGCAAGTATGCGCCCGTGGTGGGTCGGATCTCGATGGACCTGACGCTGATCGACGTGACTGACGTTCCGGGTGTCGAGATTGATGATCAGGTCACGTTGCTTGGTTGGAATCGGAATAGTCCCGAACTAAAAATAACGGCGGAAGATCTGGCGCGAATCGTGGGCACGTTATCGTACGAAGTCACGTGCGGTATCGGTGATCGCGTACCTAGAGTGTACGTGTCCACAGATTACACAGATTGAATTAATTAATCTGTGTAATCTGTGGATAAAACTTTGTTGACTCTGTCTCTAAGCCTTTACTACTATTCGAGATCCCCGCATTTAATTGGAAAAGGAGTCCCTCTGATGACGTATGTTGTGAAGGCTGGCGATACGCTGTCGAAGATTGCGACACGCAATGGCATCACACTGGCTCAGTTACTTCAGCTTAATCCCTCGATTACAAACCCCAACAAGATCAAGGTTGGCGACAAAATCAATCTTCCCGACACTTCCACCGAAAACACCAAGCCACTCCCAAGGAACGTTGTTCCTGTAACTCCTGTTAGCACTGCCGCTGCAGCCGCCGGAGCATTGGGTGCGGCCCTGGCTGATACGCTAGGCGAGCTTTCGGCAAAGTATGAAACCGGTGGTCGCGGACCAGGCACAGTATCGACAGGTGCAGGTGATCCTGGAGGTGTTTCCTACGGCTCTTATCAGATGGCGTCCAAGATGGGTGTTCCGACTCGTTTTGTGACGCAGTCGGGCTTTCCCTGGTTAGCGGATTTTCGAGATCTGCAAGCGGGTACCGCGCCGTTTACGGCGTGTTGGAAACGAATCGCCGCCGCCGAAACTGAAGCCTTTCAAAGAGCGCAGCACGCATTCATCAAAAAATCTCATTACGATCTGCTCGCTGCTAAAATATTGAATGACGACGATCTTGACGTGAACACGAGATGTCGCGCGCTTCAGGACGTAGTCTGGTCCACCGCCGTGCAACATGGTGGTGCGACACCGATCGTTCACCGAGCGTTAGCGAATGTTACTCTTCCGAAAACGGATCCGGGATATGATGAGCAAGTGATTTGCGCGATCTATGCGGAGCGCGGCAGAAAGAAAGCTGATGGCAATCTGGCTTACTTCTCGAAGAGTTCTCCGAGTGTTCAGAAGGGTGTTGCAAATAGATTCAAGAACGAGCTCCAGGACGCTCTAGCAATGCTAGCGAAGGAAGTTTAAAGAAAATTCTGAATGCCGGACGAAGCCGAGAAACTTACCGTCGATGTTAATGATAAAGAGGCAGTGACTGCGCTTCTTTATCCTGCTGAGAAAAAAGATCGTGCGGGTCTGACTGTCATATTGGGCCATGGTGCGGGCGCTAACCAGACCAGCGGATTCATGCGCACGTTTGCGAAGGGGCTCGCGTCACGTGGATTCGACGTGATGACGTTCAACTTTGTCTACATGGAGCAGGAACGCTCCGTTCCCGATCAGAAGCACAAGCTCGAAGGCTGCTTTCTCACCGTAATCGCAGCGGCGCTCAAGCACAAGAAGTTGAAGAGCAATCGACTGGTCCTGGGCGGGAAGTCGATGGGCGGCCGGATTGCGTCGCAGGTGATGGCGGGCGAACAGCGGGAATCGATTGCCGGTGAAGTTGCGGGGCTGGTGTTTCTCGGTTATCCGCTTCATCCACCCGGGCAATCCACCAAGCTTCGCGTCGAACATCTCGAACACATCAAGAAGCCGATGCTTTTTGTGCAGGGCACTCGCGACGCGCTTGGCACTCCGGACGAAATCAAACCATTCGTCAAGAATCTTCGTCCGGCCGCAAAGATCTATTCGATTGAAGGCGGTGATCACTCCTTCAAAGCCCCGAAGAAATTTGGCAAGCCTCCGGATCAGATCTTTGACGACGCCATGGACGAGATCGCCCGCTGGGTTAGATCTTTATGAGCCACAGATTTACACGGATCGACACGGATCAAGAAAGAGATCTGATCCGTGTTCATCTGTGTAATCTGTGGCAAGTTCTTTTTTGAGGCGATATGAAAGTTGGCGACACCTTATCGTGGCGGCGGACGTTTACTGAGGAAGACATTCGTTTGTTCACGACTGTCTCCGGAGATGGTGGCGAGCACCACCTCGTACCGGATGCAAAGGGACGTCTGATGGCCCACGGTCTATTGACTGCAACGTTGCCGACGAAGATCGGCGGCGACATGAACCTGATCGCAAGTGAGATGTTCTTTCGCTTTCACCGTCCCGTGTTTTCAGGCGATACGATCGAGTGTGTGGTGACGTTGATCGAGGCGACGCCAACGGAGGATTATCTCGACATCTACACCGAGTGGCGCTGCACTAATCAACACGGAAAGGAAGTGATGACCGGCGGTGGCCGCGGCCTCATTCGTGACCGCTTAGAATAATCTTTGGTCCAAACGGCGGGAGAGGTACGGAAGGTTCATCTTCCGTACCTCTTTTGCTTGGCAGGGATACACGTCTTAACTAGGGCAACACGAAGTTGTAAATGATCACGCCTGATACCTTCACCGGCTGATTACTAAGTAGCGTTGGCGAGAACCGGGCCTGCATTGCCGCTTGCTCTGCGGCCCTGACAAGAACTTGATGGCCCGCGAGCGCCTTCGCTGAAACCACCTTGCCATCCTCATCAATCAGTACCTGGATACTTATCGAGCCTTGCAGCCTCATCTGTTTCGCCAGCGGCGGATAGGCTGGCTTTGGCAATTGGACAACTTTGCTCGTGAGAACTCCCTGTGAGACCTTGAGCACCTTTGGGATCTCAGGCTTCGGCGTCGCAGCCGGCGGTGGTGGGGGAGTATCGATATTGACAGCCGGTTGATTGCCGGTGCCGTTAGGAACGCCAGGTCCATTAAACGCGGGCGTAGGAGGATCGGCATTGAATTTTCCAACAATCGAGTCCGATCGTGCTGGTGGTACCGTACTGGCCTTGACTCCAATATTG
>DATEIS010000086.1:0-29983 GCA_035278765.1 Pyrinomonadaceae bacterium
TACTTCGACGCGAAATCGATGTAGTACTTGTACGTCTGCGTATTGATGCCTGATTTGAAATCGACCCCGTAGATATTAAGTGCGTTGTACCAATCCCAAGGGACCTTGCCCGGTTTGATCCAGGACGTGTCGCGCACTTCAGACGGTTTGGCGAGGAGATAGACGATCTGATTCGTGATCAAGTCGGCATCACTCGCGGCGACCCCGATAATGCGCCACGGAAACGTGCGTGTGCCTTTCGTTACAGCGATGTAATCCGCTGCTTCAGTGACGCGGATATCGCGATCGCGGGTGCTATCAGTTGCGGTTTCTTTAAGCGCAACGGGTGGAAACGTGGCTGTGAGACTGTTGTTTGAGTTGCCGCGCAGCCAGAGCCCGGGATAGTCGTCGACATCAGAATCTGCGATCGCCAGCTTGACGCGATTGGGAGCAGCGACGATTGCAGGCACACTCGCGATTGCCTCGGCCGGTATTTTATTCAGCGGTAGTGGATTGAAATCGCGTTCGTTGTGCGAAAAGAAACTGTCTTCTTTCGGGTAATAGACGTTGTAGTTATCGGCGAAATTGAAAGTCGCTTCTTCACCGTATACCTTCACCTCGGTTTGCGGCAGAAGTGTTTCGAAGCGATAAGCAACGCCTTCGTTGTAAGCGCGAAACGTGACCGCGAAGTTCGCGAACGAGAGCCGCAACTCATTGTACTGCTCTCGAATCTTCGCAGACTTAATCTTGACCGGTGGTTCAATCACGCGGTCGACGGCGTCGTTCTTAACGCTCTCAACCTTCGCGTTAGTGCCAAGCTTCTGATGATCGACGTCGAGCGACAGCGTCGAGTCTTTCATCAACTGGTTGCCGTTGACTCGAACGTCGTAACTAATCCGTTCGTTGACGCGAACCGTGACTACGATTCGATTGTCTGGCGAACGAAGCTCGTACGAGTTATTCGCTAAAACTGAACTTGAAAGTGCAAGCAACGCTGCGAGTGCGATTAAGAGTTTCACACAGATTAACGTGGATCAGTGTAGTTTGAATCACAAGAGCGTTAGTACACCCCCAGTATGCCAGAATAGTACTCGGTCAGTCTCCTTGAATTTTCCGTCGCGGAGATACGCGATCAAGCCTGCAGCGGCCTTGGCGGTGTACACCGGATCCAAAAGTATTCCTTCAGTCTCCGCAAAGAGCCGAGCTGCTTCTTGAGACTCGCGCGTCGGCACCGCATAACCCTCGCCAATAAAACCATCGTCGACGTGTAACTCGCCCCAGGTCGGTGCTTCGGACTTGCCTAAACTGGAAAGCATTGGTCCAACAGCCTTGAAGATGTTCTCTTTGATCACGTCAAACGGATCGTCGGCGCTGATTCCCAGCAAACGCAAATCACGATAGTTGAATAAACGCTTGCCGACCTCGAGTCCTGCCTGCGTTCCGCCGGAAGAAGTCGCAAAGACGATCGCATCAAACTGTAGCCCGAGCTCCAGTTGCTGAATGCCGAGCTCTTCGAATGCGGCTACCATGCCAAACGACCCGATCTCGTTCGATGCTCCCAGCGGAATCTGATAAACGCGCTCTCCACGTTCTTCCAGCTCGCGCGCGACTTCCTGCATTCTCGACGCACGCTCATTGCTTGACGCAACCCGATGCAGCTTCACGTCGAGTTGTTCCGCGATGCGCCAGTTTGCGCGTGCCGCTTCTGGATCGCCGCCGCTCAGAATCAGTTCACATTTCAACCCAAAACGTCTGGCAACCAGGGCCGTCGTTCGCGCCAGATTAGAAGTAATTGAACCGGTGGTGAGAATTGTGGTGGTTCCAAGCGAGAGCGCGTCGGCCATCACGTACTCGAGTTTGCGCAGCTTGTTGCCGCCGCCAAGATAGCCGGTCAAATCGTCTCGCTTGATCCAGAGTTGTGGCGCGCCCGGAATCGACTCCCGCAAGCGGTCGAGTCTTTCGATTGGCGTGTTGAGGTTGATCAAACGCTGTCTCGGGATGTTGGTGAACAACTCAAGTGACGCGTCCGCTCTATTTCTTTGAATGTGTGTTGGCCGTTCGGTATTCATGATTCTTATTTCCTTTACTTAGCTCACTGCATGTCTTGCCTGACTCGTTATCGGCGACACGACAGGCACTCTGGCTCGGATTACTGTCTCCGCGAATCGCTCCATCTCTTCCAGTTGCGGACTACACTGCAACAGCAATAGATCGACTCCGGCGTCTTCAAACTCCTCCACACGCTCAGCGACTTGATCGGCCGTGCCCACTAGTCCGGAGCGTAGACCACGATTCGACACGCTGTAGTCTTCAAGCGAAATCTTTTGCTCGAGTCGTGTTCCCGCGAGCCACTGCTGATAGTTCTCGTAACCCGCCACAAACTGTTTGACGTTTGTGATTCGTTCGAGTTCGCGCTTCGCCTCCGCCTCGGTGTTACGCACAATCGCATACGCCGCCACACCAAACTTCAGCGGCGGTAAACCGAGACGCTCTCGACGTTCGGACATGTCGCGGATCTTCTCGTGCACGCGTGCCGGTTCGTCACCGTGCATGACGTACGCATCGCACCAGCGCGAGATCAGTTCCTTTGCCGCCTCGGATTCACCACCGGCGTAGATTGTTGGTCTTGGTTGCGTGGTGGGTTTGGGCTGGAGAACTGCGTCGTCAACTCGATAGTACTTTCCAGAAAATGAGAAATGATCTTCTTCCCAGAGTCTTTCTACGATCTCGAGCCATTCGCGTGTGCGTGCATAACGATCGTCGTGTTGCTCAAACTCAACTCCGTACTTCTTCGCCTCATCGGCCCACCACGATGAAACTACGTTGAGTGAAAGCCTGCCGCTGCCTCCAATGTGATCGATATTCGCCGCCTGCTTTGCCAGTAGTGCGGGTTGGTGAAAAGTTGGGCGCACTGCCACCATCAATTCGAGCGTGTCAGTAACTGCGGCAAGCGCTGCGGCGGTGGACCACGCGTCGAGCGAAGGAGCTTCAGCGCCCTTGATATCGTTGAGGTTGAGTTCAGCAATCAGCGTCAGGTCGTAGCCGATTTGCTCGCTGCGACGAGCCAGGCGGCTGACGTAGTTCCAACTCGCTTCCATTCCTTCGTCTTCGACGTTTCTCAACCAACCGCCGAAAACCGGGAGCCAGTAACCGTAGCGCATCGCGTAACCTCCTTTTCCAGAAAGTCGACCAGTTTTGCGTGTGGATCGAACCCGATCACGCGCGTCGCGTCAGCGACAAAATTAGAAAGTGCGTTGATGTCGTAATAGAGCAACGCGCCCGTGCGGTCATCGACGACGTACTCGACGCCACCGACATCGATTTGTGCCGCCTGAACGATTCGTTCGACAGCTCTGATCACGTCCAAAGGTGGCTGGAACGCTTCGACCTGCAAACCGGATCGCGGCGCGTCCACCGGACACGCTACACGCGCCAATTCAATTCCATCAGTTGTTTGGCAAATGTCTGCCGGGCAGAGATTGAAGGTTTCGCCGGTGGTGTAGACCTTGATTCCGTAAAGATATTTTCCGCCAAGTGTTTCAACTCTCGTGATGTGCCCGTCGCGCGGCGGAATGAACTCCTGGACAAGTGCAGTTTGATCGATCCCGAGATTAATCGCGTCGTTCTCGACAGCATTGACCAGAGCCTCTTTCGAATCGAACCGTACGATTCCAGCGCCACTGCCACCGATGTTGGCCTTTACGACAATCGGAAAGCGCAGACCTTCCGACGCTGCGATTGCCAGCGACGCATGGTTGATAACGCGTGACTTTGGATATGGAAGATTGAGCGAGGCGAGTAAGGAAAGTTGACGTGCTTTGGATATCTCGATCGCGAAGGCTTTCTGACCGTTGATGACCCGCGTCCCAACGCGCTTAAGATGATCGAGATATTGGAGCGTGTAGAAGATTCCGTGCCCATGACCGCGCAGATACGCAGAAGGACTCATCCGGTTGAAAACGACCGCGTAAGAGTGTTTTTTCTCACTCGGATCGTAACTGTGACGAGTCGCATCAAGAGTCGCGTAGGGAATTGCTCGTCGATCGAGTTCTGCAAAGAGTGGTCGAAACCAATCGGGGTGTTCGTAATAGATGCCCAGGGGTTCTGAGTCGCGCATTGTTTTTTCCTCACCTGTGTTCGCGTTGCAGTTGTCAAAAGACAAAAAAAGGGCCGCTCGAATGAGCGG
The DNA here is from genome assembly GCA_035278765.1 of Pyrinomonadaceae bacterium. GTDB lineage: Bacteria > Acidobacteriota > Blastocatellia > Pyrinomonadales > Pyrinomonadaceae > PSRF01. Next base: position 4,166 of record DATEIS010000086.1, read on the forward strand.
CCCTGGTGAATGCTGATGATTGCTATGAATCTACGTCACATACACGTCAGTCCGCTCCATCGCCGGCATACAACAACAGAAACAAGCGCAGATGGTTACCTGGATGGACGTGGCGGACTTCATTAGGTGCCTAACATACTCCGGCGTGCCCGTGCTGTCAACGTAAAATGGAGACAGGATTGATTGGAACAAGATAAGCATATACATCTTGAATAATCTTGTTTATCCTGTCACCTTCCTCCTAAAACAAATGAAAATCGCACTTACAATCGTCATCGTCGTACTTATTTTTAGTGGATTCGGGCAGACACCGAGCATCTCGGGAAACTGGGACAGTGTTTTGAAGATCGGTGATCTGAAGCTAAGGCTGGTGTTGAAAATCAGCGATGGTCCAAATGGACAACTCCAGGCCGTGATGGATAGTCCCGACCAGAACGCCAACAATCTTGAAGTGGATTCCATCACGCTGCAGGGCAATGTGCTCCGCTTTGAGATGAAGAAGCTTTACATCACGTACGAAGGCACACTCAATACAGCCGGCTCAGAGATCACCGGCACTTTCACTCAGGCCGGGACGTCGGCTTCACTTGTCTTTCGCAAACAGGGAGTGGCTCAGTCGAGTGCCCCGGTAAAACGCGGCAACGTTCAACTAAAACCTTGTAATAACCCTTCGCTCACAAGCGACGCACTCTGCGTCAAGTACGAGGTTTTCGAGAACCGTGCGACACGTACGGGCCGTCGCATTCCACTAAACATCATTCTGCTTCCCGCGAAGAGTTCGAAGCCTGCGCCTGACCCGCTCTTCTATCTTGCGGGTGGACCGGGAGCGGCCGCGACTGGTTATGCGGATGCACCGTTCATGGAGGGCTTGCGCCGGAATCGTGATGTCGTGCTCGTCGATCAAAGAGGAACGGGCGAGTCAAATCCGTTGAACTGTGCTCCATTCGGTAGTCGCGAGGATATGCGTGGCTACTTCGGCGAGCAGTTTCCAATTGAAATAATTCGCGCGTGCCGTGCGGCGCTCGAGAAAGTTGCGGATCTCAAACTGTATACCACCTCGATCGCGATGGACGATCTCGACGAGGTAAGGGCAGCGCTCGGTTACGATCGTATAAACGTCTACGGCGGCTCTTATGGCTCGACGACGACGCTCGTCTACCTGCGTCAACACGGCGACCATGTGCGTTCTGCGGCCGTCTTCGGCGTTGCTCCACCCGCCGCAAAGATTCCGCTTTCGTTCTCTCAAGGTGTGCAGAATGCAGTCAATCGACTATTCGCTGACTGCGCCGCAGATCAAGCTTGTAAGACTGCGTATCCAGATCTTCAAGCCGACTTCAAAAAGGTCATGGCTCGATTCGACAATGGACCAGTCGAGGTCGACGTGACCAATGTCTACACTCGCGCCACACAGAAGGTCACCGTGACGCGCGATGCGTTTGTCGATGGCATTCGTCAAATGCTCTACGTCCCAAATGCTTCCGCCGCGCTGCCCGCACTGATTCACCTCGGCGCAAACGGAAATCTCGGAGGTTTGGTGGGAACGGCCTTTCAGGTTGTGTCGCAGATAGACCCGCGAATCTCACGTGGCATGCAGCTCTCCGTGATTTGCGCTGAAGATGCTCCCTTCATTACTGAAGACGATATCAAGACGACGAGTGCGAATAGCTTCTACGGAGACGCGCGCGTGCGACCAACGTTGAAAGCGTGCGCTGAATGGCCGCAGGCTAAGGTTGCTGCGAGTTTTCTCGATCCGGTTAAGAGTGCTGTGCCGGTGTTGCTGGTATCAGGTGAGCTTGATCCCGTGACGCCGCCGTGGCTCGCACAAATCGTTGCCAAGACGCTCTCGCGTAGCCGGCTGGTGATTGTTCCCCATGCGACGCACAACAGTTACGAGTGCATCGAAAACGTAGTGGCGGATTTCATCGATAAAGGGACCACGGAGGGTTTGGATATTTCGTGTGTTGAGAAGATTCGGCGTCCGCCGTTCACGGTGCTGAAGGGTCAATAGTTATTTACGCAAAGGACGCAGATGGCGCAAAGAAAGTTAGATCTTCTTTGCGCCATCTGCGTCTTTGCGTGAAATAAGTTTAAGCGGCGCGGGGAACACGCTCCGGCACGCTCTGAGGCATCGCAGGCTTGGCCGGTGCCTGGACATTACGCAGCTCTCGCCAGTTAAGCGAGATATCCGCGAGCGGAACTGCAAGCGCCAAACAACTCCAGATGATCGCCTGCACGATCTCAACGCCAAGCGTTTCCCAGCCAGTGATTCCCAAAACAAAGCGACCCGCAATGAACACGAGCGCGATCGCATAACTGCGTGTGGCCCATTGCCGGTGCAGCGCGATCTTGCGTCTGTAGGCAAACACGAATGCGATCGCCGTGGCGCCCATCAACATGGCCGCGTCGACAATCCCGAGAATTGTGAACGAACGCGGCGCTCCCATGCGCTCCTGGTAATACTGAATGTAGGCGCCAAGCGGTGCACAAAAGAGTGCGCCAAAGACGTAGAGCCGGCCCATAATGCGGTGTGCGCGCGTAAAGCGTTTTCGCAGTCGATCAGAAAACTGTAGCGGCGCGAAGAGCAACACGATGGCGCCGAAGATGCCGTGGGGCAGTAGCCACCACTTAAACGATTCGTAACGCTGCCAGGCCGGATGCTCTGAATCTATGAGAAAGCGTTCATTGTGATAAAGAACATAAAGACTTGCGAGGGCGATAACGGTAAAAACAACGTACTTGGAATTGACCTTCATCGGAACTCCTTGGGGTTAGCTCCTTGGTAATCAAAATATCATCAACTACTAACGCGAGTTTCCGCGGGCTTTCGGTTCACCCCTCTTGTTCATCGTGAAAAATCCTGTAAATCCTGTGAGACCGGCTTTGTCCTTGACACGAACTTAAAATGTAAATAAAAATACGGACGTTCGTTTTTATAGGCGGAATGCCAAAACTCAGCCCAAGCGCGATCGAAAAGAACAAAGACCGGATCGAGGAAGCAGCTAAGAAACTCTTCATCAAGCAGGGCTTTCATGCCACCTCGATGCGCAACATTGCCGGCCGGGCCGGAACTTCGCTCGGTAATGTTTACAACTATTACCGGACCAAAGAGGAGATCCTCGGGTCAATCATCGGCAAGTATCAGACGACCATCGACGGCCGTCTGCGTACGATCTTTGACGAGATCGACGAACCGCTGAAACCCGAGTCGCTGGTCCGGTTCGGCCAGCAGATCAAGAAGATGGTGAACGATCACCACGACTTCTGGCTGCTTATGTACATCGACGTACTCGAATTCGAGAATCGTCACTTTCGCAAGATGTTTGAAGGGCTGGTTCACAACCTGCGGCGACGCTTCGCGACTCAATTTGACGACTTGAAAAGTTGCGGGGCAGTGCATGGCGATGTGGATCCGGCAGTCGGCTTTACGGCCGTCTACATGCAGTTCTTCAACTACTTTCTGGTTGAAAAGTTGTTCGGCGGTAATCATCACTTTGGATTGACTGACGAACAGGTCATCACGCAGTTGACCGATATGTATTGTCGCGGGTTGTTGCAGAACCACACGAGTGGTTCGACCTCGTCTCCAAAAGTTAAAAAGACGCGCAAGGCTGCGCGCTAAGTCTCCCTCAGTTTCAAAACTTCCTTCCGCCAGTCGGAAGGTTTTAAAAGACGAAAAAGAAAAACGAACGTTCGTTGTTTTTCGGTGACGCAGAATTTCCAGACCGCAGTGGCAGTTCAGATTTGTAGGAGGAAGATTATGTTTAGCTCGACCCGATTTGTTCTCACGTCCCTATTTATTCTTTTGGCGTTGTCGAGTGCTTTTGCTCAGGGAGGCACCGGCCAGTTGAGTGGCAGTGTTGTCGACACCAATGGCGCTGTTGTTCCCGGCGCGAATGTGAAGCTCACGAGCCTCGTCACCGCACAGGAACGTGAGGCGGTCACAAACGATGCCGGTGATTTCGTGTTTACGCTTCTGCCGGCAGGCGCTTACAAGCTGGAGATAACCGCGAGCGGTTTTCGCACTGTCGTGGTAGACGAAGTTAAGGTCAACGTCACGCAAACAACGACGTTGCCGATTCGTCTTGATGCCGCAACAGTCTCGGGAATGGTGACGATCAATGCCGAGCCGCCACTCGTCCAGCAGGAAACGTCGCAGGTGGGCCGCACCATCGAAGAAAACACCATTCGACAACTACCGCTGCCAACACGAAACTTCCAGCAACTGCTGACACTCTCACCTGGAACATCGTCGTCAGTCGCAAACAATACGGAACTGGGCCGCGGCGATGCGATCATCTCTGTGAACGGCCAGCGCACGACGAGTAACAACGTGCGAATCAACGGTATAGACGCAAACTCGATTGGAACAAACTCAACGCCAAACATCGCCGTTCCAGCCACCGACACGATTCAGGAATTCATCGTGCAAACGAGTCTCTACGACGCGTCGCAGGGACGGAACGCCGGTGGCAACGTTGAAGCAATCACCAAATCAGGTGAGAACGCTTTTCACGGAAACGCTTACTATTTCCTCCGTAACGACGCGCTGAATGCCAACGACTTTTTCTTGAACGCGGCCGGGCGTCCGCGACCAACGCTGACTCGCAACCAGTTTGGCGGAACCCTTGGTGGTCCAATCATCCAGGACCGCCTGTTCTTCTTTGGTTCGTATCAGGGCACGCGTGAACGCAACGGCGCCTCGTTAAATAATAGTTTGATGTCTCCGTTTATTCCGCCGCAGCTGCGCGACGACAATCGCACGGCAGCGGGGCTGGCTGCTGCTTTTAATGTGCCGCTTGCGTCGATCAATCCGGTAATCGTCAATGTTCTGAATGCGAAGTTGCCGAACGGCGCTTTCGCGATTCCTTCAGCGGCAACCGCAGGTGGGCTGACGCCGATTTCCGGTCTCTCGCGTTTTCGTGAGAACCAGTTCAACGCAAACTTCGACTGGCGCTTGAACGATAAGCACACCATAAGCTCGAAAAACTTCTTTGCCAGCAATCCAACCTTCCAGGCCAACTACAACTTCGCCGGCCTTGGCAACGGCGTTACACAGCTTCCGGGAACGGGTGGCTCGCTCGACATCATTCAGGATCTCAATTCGATCACCGACACATACGTCTTCAGTCCGACTATTGTTAACCAGGCACGTTTTGGTTTTAGTCGCCTGCGCGTGACTTCAGTTGCGGAAGAACCTTTCACAGCCGCGCAGTTTGGAATCAACACGCCGTTGAAGAACTTGTTTCCCGGCATGCCGACATTGACCGTAACTGGCTTGTTCACACTCGGTTCATCACCTTTCGCCGACCAGTCATCGCGCATCAACGCCTTCACATATGGCGACACGTTGTCAGTCGTAAAGGGCAATCATCGTTTGCGCTTCGGTGGTGAATATCGCCGTTCGCAGGTCAACTTCTATTTCAACGCGTTCTCACGCGGACAGGTAATCTTTTCGAGCTTCAATAACTTCCTGGCCGGCAATGGCGTATCGATTATCGGCTCGGGCGTGTTTGATCGCGCGTTGCGTGTGAATGATTGGAGCGGATTTGCTCAGGACGACTGGAAGATCAACTCGCGCCTGACGTTGAATCTCGGCGTGCGTTACGACTTCTACGGTTACCCGGTCGATACACGCGGCCGTCTCGTCAATTTCCTGCCGGATCAATTCCGTCAGGGAACGACTGCATCGCCCGCTGGTCCACCAAATGGATTTGTGCAGGCAGGTAACGGAACACTCGCAGGCGTTCCAACAGTTGAAGACACACTCATCCCGACTGATAAGAACAACTTCGCGCCGCGCGTCGGCTTTGCTTATCAATTGAACAGTTCCGGTTCGTTAGTTGCACGTGGTGGTTACGGAATCTATTACGATCGCTTCTCGACTCGCTACGCGAACACGCAGTTGCTCAACTATCCATATCTCGCCCTTGCGGTGGGATTGCCCGGCGTTCTGCGAACGATGTCGGATCCGTTTATTCCTGTTCCGCAACCCGGACAGTTTCCTGTTAATCCAACGATACCTTCGCCACTCTCGCCACTCTCGCCGATTGTTGGTGTGCCAATCAGCGGCATCTTCATCGATCCGGAACTGCGCACTCCATACATCCACCAGTACAACGCGAACGTGCAGTGGGAGTTCGCGAAAGACTATCTGCTTGAAGTCGGCTACGTTGGTTCAAAGGGCACGAAGCTGCTTCAGGTAATCACACTCAATCAACCGGTTTACAACCGCGCTGCGAATGTGTTTGTAGCGCCGTTTGGCGCTGCGCTTTCGACGCAGAAGAACGTTGCGGGCGGCATTCAACAGGTTCAGTCGAGCTCAAACTCTGATTACAACTCGCTGCAACTCAGCGTCACCAAGCGCTTTAGTCGTGGTCTTCAGTTTTTGAGTGCGTACACTTATGGAAAGTCGAACGACTACTACTCGGGCGGCACGATCAACGAGTTGTTTGCAGTTGCGGGCGATCAGTTCGACTGGAAGACTAACTATGGTCCATCCGATTTCGATCGCCGTCATCGCTTCGTCACCAGCTTTGTTTACGACCTGCCAAAGCTTGTTTCTGAAACAAGCTCGGCTCGATGGCTGCTCAACAACTGGCAGATGAACGGGATCCTGACGTTGCAAACCGGGACTCCATATTCAATCATCGACGTCGTCGGTAACACGATCATTCAGCGCGCAAACCTCGCATCCGGATTCACCGGCAACGTCGCGACGAGCGGCAGCACGCAGGAACGTCTGAATGGCTTCTTCAACATAAATGCGTTTGTTGCTTCGAGACCGTTTGTCGCGTCGGGAACGAACGTGGGAACGCCGACTAATACAAACTTTGACCCGAACAACCCATTTGGAAACACATCGCGCAATTTCCTGTATGGTCCGGGACAGAAGAACATGGACTTCTCGCTAGTCAAGTTCATCCCGATCACGGAAAGAGTGCGAGGCGAGTTCCGGACGGAGTTTTTCAATATCTTCAACTGGGCCAACTTCGCGAACCCGAACAACAATGTTGCCGTCCCGTTGACGTTTGGAAAAATCACTTCGACAAGTGCCGGACCGCGCGTGATCCAGTTTGCATTCAAGGTGAACTTTTAAAAATGCCGATTGCCAATTGCCGATTGCCGATTTGCAATGCGACAAAGCATCGGTCTGGAAATTGGCAATTGGCAATCGGAAATTGGCAATGATTTATGCCCAAAGTAGCTGTAAACGGTCTGGAGCTTTACTACGAGGTCGAGGGTGATGGCGATCCGGTTGTTCTGATTCCGGGATTTGCAGCGGGTCGTTGGATCTGGTTTAAGCAGACTGCCGATCTGTCGCGCAACTTCCGCGTCATTATCTTCGATCCGCGCGGTGTCGCTGCTTCCGATAAGCCCGAAGGTCCGCAGACGATAAGCTTGCTGGCTGACGACGTTGCGCACTTGTTAAAGACGATCGGAATTACGAGTGCGCACATCGTCGGTGCTTCGTTTGGCGGGTTTGTCGCTCAGGAGTTTGCACTCAAGTATCCTTCGATGACGCGGAAGCTGGTGCTCTGTTGTACGAGCTTTGGTGGTCCAAACCACATCATCCCGGCGCCCGAAACGCTTATGGCCCTCGCCTCGACGAAGGGTCTCAACAGCGAAGAGCGAATGAGGGCGAATCTGTTGCTTGCATTCACACCGGAGTTCGTCCGGACCCAGGAGGCTGAAGTCGACCAAATCGTCCACTTGCGTGCGACGAACGACGTGCCCGAGCACATTTACCTGAGCCAGTTGCACGCGGCAATGAATTTCAATGTGGAATCACGACTCCCGGAGATCAAAAGTCCGACGCTCGTTTTGAGTGGCGATGCGGATGTGATTGTGCCCGTGCAAAACTCCCGCAACCTTGCGGCCAAAATCACCGGAGCACAACTTCAAATCATCAACGGCGGCAGTCACACATTCTTTATCGAACAAGATCAGGATTTTAATCAGCGCATATCCGCGTTTCTAAAATGACGTTTGCCAACATCATCGGTACGGGTGTTTACGTTCCTGAAAAGATCGTCACGAATGATGATCTCAGCCGGATTCTCGGTGAGGACATCAACGAGTTTGTTACGAGGATTCTTGGCATCCAGGAACGCCACTACGCGGCCGAGGACGAAAGCACCGCCGATCTCGCAACAAACGCCAGTCGGGCAGCACTCGAAGCTGCCGGCCTCCACGCACGCGAGTTGGATTTGATCATCCTCGCCACTGACACGCCCGAGCAACTTTCACCCGCAACGTCCGTTGTCGTTCAGCATCGTCTCGGTGCGTCGAATGCCGGCACGTTCGACGTCAATAGCGCCTGTGCTGGTTTTGTAACCGCGCTTGATACTGCGTCGAAGTACATCATCGCAGATCCGGCTTATCGAAATGTGCTTGTCGTGGGCGCTTACGCGATGAGTAAGTATCTCGATCTGCACGATAAGAAGACTGCGACGATCTTTGCTGACGGCGCCGGAGCCCTCGTGCTTCAGGCGCGAGACGATCGTCCGGGGTTCCTCGCGGGAAAACTTTATGCTGACGGCAGTTTTCACGATCACATGGGAATTTATGCCGGTGGCACACATTTGCCGATTACGAAAGATGTGATCGACGAAGGAGTGTGGACCAAGGTGCGCTTCGCGAAGAAGTATCCGGCGGAAGTGAATACGGAAGGCTGGCCCGCGATCGTGCAACAAGTGCTCGCGAAAGCGGGTCTCAAACTTAGTGACATCAAACTCTTTCTTTTCACCCAGGTGAACTTGAGCACAATCAAGGAAGTAATGGGCAAACTCGAGCTGCCCATGGATCGCACACATACGATCATGCAGAAGTGGGGCTATACCGGTTCAGCGTGTATACCGATGGTGCTCCATGATGCTGTTACAGCCGGCAAACTGGAACGTGGCGACAATGTGATCATGTGTGCTTCGGGTGGTGGCCTCAATATGGCTTGTGTCGCGTTCAAATGGTAGCCACAAAAAGGCACATAAAGCACAAGATGAATTATCCAACGGTCTATTCTTTATTTAAGGATCGCATTCAAAAGTATGCTGGCGGATCGGGTGATGTCTTTTATTTTCGTTCGCAGGATCGGTGGCAGGGGATTTCGTGGCGACGGTTTGAGGATGAAGCGATTGATTTTGCCACGGCGCTGTTGTCGCTTGGTCTGAAAAGGGGCGGAGCAGTTTCTATTTTGATGGGGAACGTTCCCGAGTGGCCCATTAGTGACATCGGGACGATCATGGCCGGTGGAGTCGGTGTCGGTCTTTATCCGACGAGCTCGGCGGAGCAGGTTGCTTACATCATTAATCACTCGGACGCCGAGTTTGTCCTCGTCGATTCGCGTGAACAACTTCGAAAAGTGCTCAGCGTTCGCGATCAGCTAGCGAATGTAAGACACCTCATCGCGCTCGAGGGAGAAACAGACGGTGATGTAATTAGTTATCGCGACCTGATCGTACGTGGACAGTCGGAGCGATCTAGGTTCGCGGCTCTACTGAAAGAACGTGCCGAAGGTGCGAACTCGGACGATATTGCCATCATGGTCTACACGTCGGGCACGACTGGACCACCGAAGGGCGCTTGTCTGAGTCACCGGTACATCATCAACAGTGTCGAGTCGCTCCGCCAGACGATTCCGATTTACGACACCGACGTCTCGTTTTCTTACCTTCCGTTCTGTCATGTGGCGGAAAGGATCTCGGGTCTTTATAACCGTCTCTATGCCGGCGCTTCGGCTTACTTTGTCGACGATCTCACGCGTCTAGGCGAGTACATGCTCGAAGTTAAGCCGACTGTCTTCGCCAGTCTGCCGCGCTTCTTTGAAAAGATTCACGCACAAGCTGTCGTGGACGGGTCGAAGGATGTTAAGGATTACTTCGGTGGTCGAATTCGTCTTGCAACATCCGGAGGCGCGCCATTGCCTCTCGAGGTTGCGGAATTTTTCGCGGATGCAGGTTTGCCGATCCTGCAAGCTTACGGTCTGACTGAAAACGTCTGCGTCGCGTTCAACCGTCCTGACAACTATAAATTCAGCACTGTTGGACCACCTATGCCCGGATGTGAAGTTCGACTTGCAGCCGACAATGAAATACTCGTGCGCAGCGAGATGATGTTCAGCGGGTATTACAAGGCGCCGGAGGAGACGGCGAAAGTATTTTCTGATGGCTGGCTGCTTACCGGTGACCTCGGTGAATTCGATGAAGACGGTTTTCTGAAGATCATCGGTCGCAAAAAGGAACTGATCGTCACTTCGACCGGGAAGAAGGTTTCGCCCGCGTTGCTCGAGAACATGTTGAAGGAGCATCACTCAATCAGCCAGGCGATGGTCTATGGCGAAGGGCGGAGCTATCTCGTGGCGTTGATCACCCTGAATACGCCTGAGACGCGTGAAACGATTCAAGCAGTAATCGAGAGGGTGAACCGGCGCGTGTCGTCAACTGAGTCGATCAAGCGGTTTGCGATCCTGGATAGGGATTTTGAGATTGCACGAGATGAGATCACACCGACAGGCAAACTGAAGCGTGATGTGATTACGAAAGAATTTCGGGACGTGATTGATGGGCTTTATTTAGCCACGGATGAACACCGATGAAAACACGGATTACATTTCTGATAGCGATCACGATTTGTCTTGCGACATTAGCGAACGGGCAAACGGCTAGAGAGGTCACCGTCTTTGGTCAGAAGATCCATTACATCGAAGCCGGTACTGGGCCGACTGTGATCTTGTTGCACGGGCTTGGTGGTTCGACACAGATCTGGCAGCTCAACATTGCTGCGCTGGCTGAGAAGTATCGTGTGATTGTGCCGGATCAGATCGGCTTCGGAAAATCCGACAAGCCACTCGTTAACTATCGCATTCGCACTTACGTAGACTTCCTCGATCAGTTTTGTAAACAACTGAAAATTGAGCGTGCGTCCCTCGTTGGCAATTCAATGGGTGGATGGATCGCAACCGCTTTCACAGCGGCGTTTCCGGATCGCGTCGACAAGCTTGTGCTCGTAGACGCCGCAGGTTACACCCCGCCCAAAGATCTCGATACACGCACTTTCTATGGTCTGAACCCGACAACCAGGGAAGGCATGAAGGTGCTGGTGGCGAAGATTTTTTATAACAAGCTGTTTTTGAGTGACGCAGCGATCGACCAGGCGATCACCACTCGTCTCGCGGCAGGTGATGGTTACACTATCAACAGCATCACCGAGTCGATCATTCGCGGCGAGGACTTTCTCGACGACGCCGTCAAAACAATCAAGCGACCTACTTTGCTTATCTGGGGACGCCAGGATGGTCTCGTTCCAGTGGCTGAAGGCGAACGTTTTAATAAAGACATTGCCGGCTCGAAACTCGTCGTCTTCGATCAGTGTGGTCACATGCCGCAAGTCGAAAAGGCGAGCGAGTTCAACGCGGCCGTGCTCAAATTCCTCGGCGAAGGCGCGCAATGAGATGAACTTCAAGGTTGGCGACAGCGCCGAGATAACAAAGACGATCGAGCAAGCCGACATCCACGCGTTTGCTGACGTCACCGGCGATCACAATCCCATTCATGTTGACGAGGCGTTTGCGCAGACGACGCGCTTCGGGCGAACCATCGCGCACGGAATGCTGAGCGCCTCGCTCATCTCCGCGGTGCTAGCCAACAAGCTGCCAGGTGAGGGAAGCATCTATCTTGGACAAACACTTCAATTCGTCGCACCTGTGTTTCCGGGAGACGAGATCACAGCTCGTGTAACTGTAAAAGAGATTCGCGAGGATAAGCCGATCGTCAAACTCGAAACAATTTGTCTCAACCAGCGCGGTGAAGTTGTGATTCGTGGTGAGGCAACTGTTTTGAGCCGCGGATAAATGCAGATGAAGACGGATGTGACACGGTATTCGTGGTATTCACTTGGCTTGCTGACGCTTGTCTACGTCTTCAACTATCTCGACCGCACGATCATCTACATTCTGCTGCCACTCATTAAGAAAGAGATGGCGTTCACTGATCTTCAGCTCGCCCTCCTTGGCAGCATGTCGTTTGTCATCTTCTTCACCGTACTCGGAATTCCGTTCGGGCGTCTGGCTGATCGCGTCGTCAGAAAAAACATGATCGCTGTCGGACTCGCGGTGTGGAGTCTCTTCTCAGGCCTGACTGGATTTGCAAACGGCTTCTGGTCGCTGTTGATCTGCCGCATGATGGTCGGCGTGGGCGAAGCGACACTTGGACCAGCCGCATTGTCGTTGTTGAGCGACTACTTTCCGCCGCGTGTGAGAGCCACTGTTCAGGCGATCTACTCATCGGGTATTGCGATTGGCGCGGGTCTCGCATTCTTTCTCGGCGGTTGGCTGGGCCAGTACTACGGTTGGCGCGTCGCTTTTTATGCGTTGGGTTTTCCGGGACTCGCGATCGCTATTCTCGTTTATCTCTTGCGCGAGCCACCGCGCGGCACGACCGAAGTCGCTGCCACGAAATACACAGCGCGTGATTGGAAGATCCTCTTCAACTCGATTCCGTTGCGATATCACTATCTCGGTTATGGCGCTTTCGGTCTCGCGGCAAACAATCTTTCGTTTTGGGGCGCCACCTTTGTCACGCGCGTCTACAAGCTCGACCTCCTGACGATCGGTTTCTATGGCGGTGTCCTGACGTTGATTGCTGGTGTGCCGGGCACGATTCTCGGCGGCTATCTCGCAGACAAATTCAAAAGATTTGGACGTGGTGGACGGATGTTGTTCGGTGCACTTGCGGCACTGATCGCGGTACCGTTCTGGTTGTTGTTTATCTTTTCAGGGAATCTTTTGCTGCTGTTGATAGCGAATCTTGTTTTGCTGGCGCTTTCGCTCGTGTGGCTTGGTCCGGCCGCGGCGGATGTTCACGACATCGCCGGACCAGAGCTGCGCGGTCTCGGAATTGGTGTTTACTTCTTCGCCGTCATCATTGCCTACGGCATCGGTTCACTCGTCATCGGGCAGTTAAACGACTGGCTCGGCGCGACGACAAATCCTCTCAACATGCGTTACTCGATGTTGCTCTGCCCGCTTGCGTGTCTCGTCGCCGCTATCAGTCTGTGGCTCGGCTCCCGCGCGAGAACACGTTTGGAGCAGTGACACTTAGGCTGCTGGTCTTAGTGCCGACCTTTCGATGAGACGCCCGATGTTCTCAGGCGCGAAGAATTCAGTCAGTGGAACTGTACCTGCCACGGTCCCGAGAAAGCGACCAATCTCAACCGAGTTGCCTCGAAGAGCACTCAAGAGAGTCACCATTTCCGGTGGCGGTGGCTCGAGCCTCGCCAACTGAGTGTTGTGCTCGTACATCGCAAGCACTTCATCATTCCGGTTGTCTTCGTAGTCGGCGAGTGCGTCTTCCATCTCGCGCAGACCTAAGAATGCCTCGTCTAAAGCTTCGGCCAGCATCTCAGCGTGACTGAAACTGTTTGTGATGCCCTGGGCCAGGATCGGATCCTTCACGTAACCGGCGTCGCCAACTAGCGCCCAGCCATCACCGTAGGGTTTGCGAAAGAAGTTCGGCAGAAAGCCGGTTCCTGCGAAGCGTTCTTCGCGTCTCGCATTTCTCAGAGGTTCAAAGAGTGTCGGAGCGTTTTGCTGGATCGTGCGCAGGTACTCGCCTTCGACGTTTGATCGGATACGATCGAACTCTGCTTTCGGAAAGACGATACAGATCATGCTCAAGCCGTCGTTTGTCTTATCGACTACGATAGTGCGACCTTCGCGCGGGTATAGCTCCACTCCGTCATGCTGCACGCCACTCCAGTAAGAGTAGTAGTTACAAGTGAGCATGCCGCGATCAAAGTAGATTGGAGCGTTAACAGCGTCCGCTACCATCGAGCGCGCGCCGTCAGCGCCGATGACGATGCGAGCGTGTTCGGTGACGGTCGAGCCGTTTGCGTCGCGTCCACGAATGCCTGTAATCGATTCGCCATCCGTTGTCAGTTCCTCGACTGTAAATCGTTCGCGTAGTTCGGCGCCGGCTTCAACGGCTGCGTCGACCAGTATTTTGTCGAGCACGCGACGACGCGGTGCGTAGGCTTCGGCATTACCGTTTGCTGGTGTGGGCGAACCGACGAGTGCGAAGGGTCCGACATCGAATTTAATTGTCGTGGTTGGCGGACAGTTTGAGGCGCGCAGCTTCTCAAGCAGGCCCCAGCGCTTCAGGTATGCCACACCGGGTTGATGAATGTGATGCGTTGAGATCGTATCGCTTGGGAATGATGCCTTGTCTAGTAAGAGAACTCGATAACCTTTGCGAGCAAGCAGCATTGCGAGTGGAGAACCCGCACAACGTGCCCCAACAATAATCGCGTCGTACATTCCGAAGTAATCCCCCTCCATGTCTAAACGCGGAAGGTAGCCACAAAAAGGCACAAAATGCACAAAAGATTTTCTGTTTGTGCATTTTGTGCCTTTTGTGCCCTAAACCATTACTCGGCTTTTAGGGTGATGAGGGGGTCGACTTTGGTGGCTCGTCGGGCGGGGAGGAAGGACGCGATCAGGGCGACGAGCAACAGGATCAGAGGCACGGCGACGAAGGTGGTGAGATCCGTTGGTGTGACCTGGAATAATAACGATGACATCACACGCGTGATCGCATACGCGCCTGCGAGTCCCACTATCGTTCCAACCACAACCAACGACATCGCATACTTCAACACCATCTTCAACACATCCCCAATCTGCGCACCCAACGCCATCCGAATACCAATCTCGCGTGTTCGCTGCGTCACGGCATACGCCGTAACCCCATAAATCCCCATCGCCGCAAGCAACAGGGCCACCACCCCAAACACACCAAAAATCACGAGACTAAACCGGCGCTGATCGAGCGACGACGAAAACACCTGGTCCAACGTATGGAACTTCAGCGGCAGTTGCGAATCGAGCGAACGAACAGTCTCACGCATCACCGGCACCAACGATCCGGGCTCAACCTGAGCTCGCGCCACGACCGTCCAGCTCGACGACGGCAACCGTTGCTGCGCGTTCGCATAAACAGTTGGACCAACTGCCACATCGACGCCATAGTCGTGCACATCACCAACCACCCCGACGATGTGTAACAGACGCAGATCCGTGTCCATATTTCCAAACTGAATCGTTTGCCCAATCGGATCCTCGTCAGGCCAGTATTTCTTTACAAACGCCTGGCTTACAACCGCCGCATTCGGCGCATTAACTTGATCCGTTTGATCGAAAGTGCGACCGCGCAACACGGGAATTCCCATCGCAGCAAAATAGCCGCCGGTTGCGAGGCGGTATTCAGCGTTTCCTTTTCGCGCAGGATTGTTGTTGATGAAAAAAGTTCCGTCAGGACCACCGCCGGCTAACGGCAGGTGATTGATCGTTCCCACTGCCATGACTCCCGGCGTGGTGCTGAGTCGCTCAATGAGTTGTTGTTGGAATAGTCTCTGGCGTTCTTCACCGGCACTGAACTTTACGGTCGTATCAGGGACCTCGCCGCGCTCCACCAGCCGCTTGTACGAGTCCATAAACTTCTTGTAGCGATCCTCGTTTTCCCCAACACTCGGCAACGACACCTCCATCGCCACGGCGCTCTCAGTACTAAAGCCAGGATCGATCTGTAGTAGTCGATAAAAACTCTTTGCCAGTAAGCCGGCGCCGACGAGCAGGATCAACGTCAGAGCCATCTGGGCCACGACGAGGAGATTTCGTGAATTCTGACCGGCAAATCCGGGCGTGCCCGTTCCCGCTTCTCTCAAGTTGCTCTCGAGGTCGCGCTTTGAGAAACGAAGCAACGGCACTATACCGAGCACGACGGCTATTAATACCGATAGACCCAGAGTAAATGCGATCGCGCGGCCGTTTACGCCAATCTCCGTCGCACGTGGCAAGTATCGTTGGTTCAGACTGAGGATGAAATTAACTCCCCAATACGAAAGCAGCACACCCAGTCCGCCCGCCGCGATCGCCAACAGTAGATTCTCAGTAATGAACTGTCTGCCGAGTCGCCAACGCGTAGCGCCGAGCGCTGATCGGACAGAGAACTCTCGTTGTCGTGCGGTTACCTGGGCCAGCAACAGATTCACGACGTTTGCGCAGGCGACAAGTAGTAGCAATCCAACTGCTGCAAAGATCATCAGCAGTGAACTGCGAACTCGGCCGACCATGTATTCCTGTTGCGGCACCACTGCTATATCGACCGCATCGATGTCTTTGCCATATTCCTGTCGGAGCTGTTTGCCAATCGCGCTTACGTCTGCGTAAGCCTGCTCCGTGCTGGTGTTTGGATTTAGCCGCGCGACGACGCTCCAGTTGTGAGCTGTGCGTGAAGTTTGTTGTGGGAATAATTCTCGCGGGACCCAGATCTCGGCGTTTGTCGGAAACGCAAACTCGGCCGGCATCACGCCTACCACGCGCAGGTTCTGGTCCATAATTCGCAATGTCGTTTGCGATAGATCCGTGTTTCCGCCGAGGAGACGTTGCCAGAAGCCGTAACTTACAACCGCGACGGGTGTGCCGCCGGGCCTGCTTTCGTCTGCGGCGAAGGTCCGTCCGAGAGCCGGCTTGACGGCTAAGATGTTGAAGAAGTCAGCGGAGACGGCGAACGCCTGTGCGCGAACCGGTTCACTGCCGCCGACAACTGTTGTCAACTGACCAGCGTACTGCGCGATTCCCTGGAACGAGTGACTACGAGCCTTGAGGTCGTGAAAATTTGGCTCCGCAAACGGAATCTGCAAACCGCGTTCGTTGACCTCGCGCAGCTGCACGATCTGATCCGCGTTAGGGTAGGGAAGTGATCGCAGTAACACTCCATCCACGACACTGAAGATTGCTGTGGATGCTCCGATACCGAGTGCGAGTGTGATGATTGCGAGCGCGGTGAATCCCGGTCGCTTAATGAGACTGCGAACGCCGAAGCGAATGTCTTTGATCAATGTCTCCATAAACCCTCCGAACGTATCCACAGATTTCGCAGATTATCTGTGTAATCTGTGGATGGTTCAATGATTATTTATGAAGCGTTTAGAGAGAGACGGTTTGTTCGGCCCAGAATTGGAATTCGCGGTGCTTGTGAACCTCGGCTTTGGCTTGAGTGCCGTTGGCGACGTCGACTATGTGATCGAAGACGCGTTTGCCCACTTCATCGATGGTTTCAGTTCCGTCGATGACACCTCCAGCCGAAAGATCCAAATCATTGGACATGCGTTCAAAGATCGGTGTATTTGAAGCGAGTTTGATAACTGGAGTGATCGCATTGCCGATCGTTGTGCCACGTCCGGTGGTGAAGACGACTACTGTCGCTCCTGCGGCGACGAGGCCGGGAGTCGATTCCTGATCGTAACCCGGTCCCTGCATCAGATTCAGGCCACGGGTGCTCGGCGTTTCGGCGTATTCGATCACACCTTCAACGCGAGTGGTTCCCGCCTTCGCGATCGCACCCAGAGATTTGATCGTGATGTTGAGTAGTCCGCCAGTGACATTTCCCGGACTCGGATTGTTGTTCAGCACCGCGCCAAACTTCGACGCATAATCCTTATACCAGTCAACCATGCGATAAACTGCCCGACCCGTTTCCACATCCTTCGCACGATATGCCAGAAGATGTTCGGCGCCACAGAACTCCGGCACTTCGGTTATCAGAACAGTTCCGCCTGAACGCACGAGCAGGTCCGCGGCGCGTCCGAGTGATGGATTCGCCGAGATACCCGAGAATCCATCTGAACCGCCACACTTCACGCCGAGCACAAGCTCACTCACCGAACAAACTTCACGACCGGTTTCGTTGACGACAGGCAACATCTGCTCGACTTCTTTGAGTCCGCGCTGAATAGCCGCCTGCGTGCCGCCGACTTCCTGGATTCCAATCTTCGCGACCGGCTTATTGAATGCCTTCTCGCGCTTGAGCAAATACTTCTCGACCTGCGACAGGTTTGTTTTCTCGCAACCGAGATCGATCAGAATCACGCCACCAACGTTCGGATGATCAGCGTAATTCGAAAGCGTACGCAGCATGACGTCGATCGTTGAACCTTCCTGACAGCCACAACCTTTGTTGTGCGGAATCGCAACGACGCCATCGACATTTGGATACTTGAGTTGATCGTAAAGTGTGAACTCAGCAATCGTCGAAATTTGCAGCGCTTCGTGACTGGCGCACATGCTCGTCGGCACGATCAAGACGTAGTTGCGTGTTCCAACGCGCCCGTCAGGTCGTCGATAACCCATGAATGTCCCGCGCTCGTCGATCGAGAAATAATCTGGCGCAGCAGTGTGCAGATTCTCAGGAAGCTCGCGCACGATTGGAACATCGTCAGTCATGTTGTCATGCGTGATCTGTTCGCCCTGCTTGATTCCCAGCGAAGTCCCGATCGGCTGACCAAACTGAAGTACAAACTCTCCCGCCGGAATATCACTCGTCGCAAAACGATGGCCCGGAGGAACCTCGCCGAGAATTTCAACCACCTTTTCATTTGGCAACAGCAACTCGAGTCCCGCAGCAGTAGCTTTCTTGACCACGGCAACGTTGTCGTTAGGATCGACAATGATCGCGAACTCGCTGATTAATGAAGCTGGAGGCGTTTGGACGCTCGACATATTTAGTTTGCTAAAACGTTCGGGAGTATTAATGAACGGACGTTTGGATGCACACGCAACCAAAGTCCAGGATTCTGATCGAACTGTGTTTCGCGCGTCTCTGCATCGTCTGAAATCTTTGTGGTCAACAACTGACGATAACTTTCGACTTTCGCCGGAGCAGTGTCGGCATCGACGATCGACTGCACGATCCGGCGCGCACCGAGAATTGCTGCTGGTCCAAGTGTTAGAATTTGTTTCGCCGCTCGACACTCAGCCTCGTCAACTTCTGTCACAACCGAGCCGCCGGCTTTGAACTTGTTGATGTGGTGCTCGAGAATCGATTCCGAAATCGGGATCAGTCCGGCAACGTCGTTGTAACGCGCACCTGAGCCGGGCTTGATGTAAGCGAGGTGCGACGCGCCACCCGCTTCCGGACCAAGACCGAGGAAGAACAGATCGATACCACCGAGAGATT
This sequence comes from Pyrinomonadaceae bacterium, assembly GCA_035278765.1. Lineage (GTDB taxonomy): Bacteria > Acidobacteriota > Blastocatellia > Pyrinomonadales > Pyrinomonadaceae > PSRF01. Next base: position 23,173 of record DATEIS010000086.1, read on the forward strand.
CGAGTCGTTCGACATAACCGGCAAGTTCGCTTTCGAGATCGGCGGCGTCTGTGCGAATCGAGGTAAAGCTCTTCACCTTGCGGAAGAAATCTTCGCCGAGTAGTCGTTCGAAGTCGCGCACGAAACTCAAACCATTGTCCATCCGCAAAGGCGCGAGTGCGTCCTGAGTAAAGATGTGCAGGCGACCTAACAACGCGTCGTGCTCACTGGTCTTTGCGAGTGAACCCAGCAGACGATGTAATGCTTGTCCTCCGCGCCCGCCCAGAATCACGATTACGAGCGCGCCGTCCTTCGCCGCCGCGGCGTCGACAATCTCGTCGAACATCGCACGGCCGACCGCTTCTTCAGACGGCAAGACCTCGTATCTGATATCGTTAGCGGGCAGCTTCGCGAGATAGTCGTGGTCCGCCACGTCGTGGGCCAGCCAGATGTTTCCCGCGGCCGAACGACGTCCAATAGTTTGTTTGCTGGTTGCGGACATTTTGGTAATACCAATTCTCAAAAGAATGCACGACTTTACCACGCAGTCCGCAACTATACAAGCAAGATTCTGCTTGACCGTGAGAGACTTACGGTGTTACACAGTATTCGCACTTTTCGAAGTGGTCAAACCTTTCCAATCAATCCGCAGATTACATTGATATTTGGTCGGCGTAATCTGTCGATAGCCCTGGTATCAATTCTATGACTTATTCGCAATTGGAACTCAACGGCAAAGTCGCCGTCGTGGTCGGCGGCACCTCCGGAATCGGACGCGCTATCGCACACGGTTTTGCCCAGGCCGGCGCCGACGTGATTCCCACTTCACGACGCCAGGAACAGGTGGAAAGTACCGCGCGGGAGATTGAGGAGTTTGGCCGGCGTTCCCTCAGGCTGACTTCTGACGTCTCTGATCGCGCGTCTTTAGAGCGCGTCTTGAGTGAAGCCGTCCACGCTTTTGGAAAAGTCGACATCCTGGTGAATTCTGCCGGTCGAACAAAGCGTGCCCCGACGATCGACTTCCTGGAAGAGGACTGGAACGACATCATCGATACGAATCTGACGGGTACATTGCGCGCCTGCCAGGTGTTCGGCAAACACATGCTCGAGCGGGAGTCGGGCAGCATCATCAACATCGCTTCGCTCTCGACCTTTGTCGCTTTGTATGAAGTCGCGGCTTACTCGGCGAGCAAGGCCGCGGTCGGTTCGTTGACTAAATCGTTGGCGATTGAGTGGTCCAGCCGTGGTGTACGCGTGAATGCGATCGCTCCGGGCGTGTTTCGCACTGCGCTCAATACAAAGTTATTGGATGAGACTGAACGTGGTCGCGAGTTCCTCGTGCGCACGCCAATGAAGCGTTTCGGCAACGTCGAAGAGCTCGCCGGCGCCGCAATCTTTCTCGCTTCTGATGCGGCGAGTTTTGTCAGTGGCGAGATCATCGCCGTCGATGGTGGCTTCCTTGCGAGTGGCGTGAATCAATAATTTTGAATTAGCCACGGATTTACACGGATCTCCACTGATAAGAACAATCCGTGTTCATCCGTGAAATCCGTGGCTAATAAATCCTGGAATCTGAGAACATGACAACGCAAGTTACAGTCCTGCCGACGCTCGGGGAGAAGGTCGGTCGTTATCGTTGGGTTATCTGCGGCTTGCTGTTCTTTGCGACCACTGTCAATTACGTCGACCGACAGGTTCTCGGCATCCTCTCAAAAGACTTAAAGCTCGAAATCGGCTGGAGCGAAGTCGATTACGGCAACATTGTCGCGGCTTTCAATGCCGCGTATGCATTTGGACTCTTGTTGGCCGGACGGCTGATGGACCGCATCGGCACGAGAGTCGGATATGTCATAGCGATCATCTGGTGGAGCCTCGCGGCTATGGGCCACGCGCTGGCGCGAACGCCGTTTGGTTTTGGTGTTGCTCGTGCAGCGCTTGGTGTTGGTGAAGCGGGAAATTTTCCGGCGGCAATCAAGACCGTCGCGGAGTGGTTTCCGAAAAAAGAGCGTGCGTTCGCGACGGGAATCTTCAACGCCGGATCAAACGTTGGCGCGATTGTCGCTCCACTAACGGTGCCGTGGATCGCGACACATCTCGGCTGGCGCTGGGCGTTTTTACTGACAGGTGCGATCGGCTTTGCCTGGTTGCTATTCTGGCTGCCACTCTACAGACGTCCTGAAGAGCATCCGAAAGTTTCGAAGGCGGAGCTGGACTACATTCACAGCGATCCTCCGGATCCGCCGGCGAAGAACGTGCCGTGGCTGAGTTTGATTCCGCACCGGCAAACGTCAGCATTTGCGATCGGAAAGTACCTGACTGATCCAATCTGGTGGTTTTATCTTTACTGGATCCCAAACTTCTTTCGCGACAAGCACGGACTCGACCTCACCACAATTGGTCCACCACTAATCGTCATTTACTTGATCGCCGACATCGGAAGCATCGGCGGCGGCTGGCTCTCTTCGAGTTTCATTAAGCGCGGTTGGACCATCAATCGCGCACGCAAAACCGCGATGTTGATCTGCGCCCTCGCTGTTACGCCAATTATTTTTGCGGCCAACACGAAGAGTCTCTGGGCAGCGGTCGCTTTGATTGGTCTGGCGGCGGCGGCGCACCAGGGATGGTCATGTAACCTGTTCACGACCACGTCGGACATGTTTCCGCGTCAGGCAGTTGGTTCGGTTGTCGGTATTGGCGGAATGTCCGGCGCTCTCGGTGGCGCCACGATGGCTGTTGCGACGGGTTACATATTAGAGAGCACGGGCCAGAACTACTCGATCGTCTTCATGATCGCCGGCACCGCTTACTTGATTGCGCTGCTCGTAATTCATCTACTCGCGCCAAATCTGAAACCGGTCGACGATGTAGAATATCGTCCCGCAGTTGGAGCGCTTATCGGCTTCGGATTTGTCGGTCTAGTTTTTGGATCGTTCGTCGGATGGTGTGTCGGCCTGCTCTCGCGAGTAACCGGTCAGGTCCTCTTTGAATACATGATAATCGGCGGCGGGATTGGAATCGGCGTCGGATTAATCTTTAGTCTGATCCGTTTCAATCGTTCTTATCAATCCGTCTAATCCGTAACCCGGAACCAATCATAGTCAGCATAGCCAGGTGAGCTTGTTGGACCGATCGCAAACAGCCCAACCTTCGCGCCGATCCACATACCGGGCTGCGCCTTAAATATATCTCCTACACCATGAAATCTTTTGCCATCGACGCTGTAGCTAAATGCGCAGACAGCGTCACCGACGACACTGACGCGCAAATATAGAAAGTTGCCCTTGATCTCAATCGCGCCGGTCTCTTTCTCCTCGCCACCCTTCGCCGCATCGATGCAGACAACGTGAACAACTCTTAATCCTGCCGCAGTGCGCGTGACTGCAAGGTATGAATAATCGCGTCCCATCATTAGCAAACCGCTGCGTTGACCTTCTTGCAAACGCGAGACATCGACGAGGGTCGTAACAAGAAAGTCCCTTGAGGGTAGTTTCTGAAGCAACAGATTCGGAACTGCCCAGAGATTTTTTCCGCCCTCTGGCAAGGGAACTGCCGCGAGTCTGAGCCAGCCTCGGCGGGCCGTGAGTGATGACCATTGGTCAACCGGATTCGCGTGCCATTGCCACTGCAAACCGAGCCGATTCCGATTGAACTCATCGGTCGTCTGTGGCATCTGCCGGGGGTATTCTCGACCCACGTTCGGCTTTCGAAAACTCGCAACCGGCTCGCCTTTACCGTCTCCGTCCTTATCAATGCCGATCACGGGCCAATCGTTTAGCCACTTAACCGGTTGCAAATGAACGATGCGTCCGAACGCCCCGCGATCCTGAAAGTGTACGAACCACGACTCGCCCGACGCGAGCTCAACCCAGCCGCCCTGATGCGGGCCGTTAATCTCGGTCTTCCCGCGGTCCATCACGATGCGGTCTTCGTATGGACCATAAATATCGCGCGAGCGCAAAACCGTTTGCCAACCCGTCGCGACGCCACCGGCGGGGGCGAAGATGTAGTAATAGCCATTACGCTTGTAGAGCTTTGGTCCTTCGATCGTGGGATGATTTACGCGGCCGTCAAACACCATTTCCCCGTCGTCGAGCAGCTTCGTCCCGTCAGGACTCATGCGGTTGATAGTGAGTATGCTCTTAATTCCGGATCGACTGTTGGCCCACGCATGGACCAGGTATGCATTTCCATCGTCGTCCCAAAACGGACACGGATCGATCCAGCCTTTCGCGGCTCTGAGTAACAATGGTTTGGACCATGGACCGGCGGCGTTGCGCGCCTTCACCATGTAGATCCCGAAATCAGGATCACCATAAAAGATGTAGAACTCATTCTTGTGAAAACGAATCGCAGGCGCCCACACACCATTTCCATGTTGCGGTTTTGCAAACACGTCAAGCGGTGGTTGCGACTGAAGTGCGTGACCGATGATTTTCCAGTTGACCAGATCTTTTGAATGAAGAATCGGGAGCCCGGGAACACTGTTGAAGCTCGAAGCGGTGAGGTAAAAATCATCTCCGACCCGAATCACATCCGGATCTGAATAGTCAGCATCAATGATGGGATTTGTATAAGTGCGGGAGCTTTGTGCTTGGTACCTGGTGCTTGGTGCGTTTGCGACAATAAACAAAGAACAAAGTACTAAGCACCAAGTCCGCACGATCAGTCGGCCTCTTCCTGTTCCTGCGCTTTTTGGGCGAGCATCAGGTGATCGCGCATCGCGTCGCGCGCTGCTTCCGGATTGCGATCGCGAATCGCGCGGTAGATCTTGCGGTGCATCTCGGCTGATTCTTTCAAGTCGCGTGCGCGTCGCACGGTCTTACTACGCACTTCGAAGAGGATCGTCGCGACCATGTTCATGAGCGCGGTGAGAATGCGATTGCCTGATGCGGCGGCGACAGTTTGATGAAACCGCATGTCGTGAACGAGGAACTGTTCCGGTTCGTCAAGCGACGCAAACATTCCGGTGACTTCTTCCGACATCTCGGCCATCTGATCACCGGTTGCGCGCTCTGCCGCTAAGCCTGCAATCGCCATCTCGAGTGAACGCCGCGCTTCAAACATCTCAGCCGGTGCGAATCTTTGCAGCGACGCCATCAAACGCAGCGGACTGCTGTCGAGTGACGGCGGACCTTCGGCTTCAACCACGAAAGTTCCCGCGCCGCGACGAGGTTGCAACACACCAACTGCCGCAAGCGAACTGATTCCGGCCCTGAGGGTCGGGCGGCTGACACCGAGTAACTTCGCCAGATCTCTTTCCGGTGGGAGTCGATCGCCGGGACGCAACTCGCCGTTATGAATCATTTCGCGAAGCTGCGAAACGACTTCTTCGAACGTCGTTCCGCGGCGTTCAGAATCGATGGTCTTGAAGATATTGGCGTTTGATTCACTCATTGGTGTGCTTATTGTGACCGCTGATTAGGTTTACCGTAAAGGCGCGAAGGCGCAAAACTACGGCAAGCCATCGACAGTCTTCCCATTAATTTTGACATCATCCAGCGTTGCATCTTTGACGTTCTTAACAATATTTCCATCGGCGACGTTGTCGAATGTGCAGTTTGTCAAATGCAGGTTAATTATAGGCGCGGTGGGAAAACCCTGAACGTCGAGTGCGTATTTGCTCTTAGAGCTGCGAAGCTTATCGACCGTGTAGTTGCGCACAACCGGTGTGAACGAACCCTTCGCGCCTTCTTCGTAGTTAAAATCGATGGTTATTACAGCATGCGCCACCTGGCCCACTGCGATGTTGCGGAAGTGCAGATCCTCGAGCAGTCCGCCGCGCATCGCATTGTTCTTCACACGCAACGCATGATCGAGATTCGGACTATCGAGACGGCAGTTCTCAGCAAAGAGATTTCTGACACCGCCTGAGATCTCGCTGCCGACGGTTATTCCTCCGTGCCCGTCTTTCATAAAACAATCCTGCACGATGATGTTCTCAGTCGGTGTTTTTAGCCGGCGCCCATCGGCATTGCGTCCGGACTTGATCGCGATACAGTCATCGCCGGTGTCGAAGTAACAGTTTTTAATCAGAACATCAGAACACGATTCCGGATCGCAACCGTCATTGTTTGGACCATGAGTATTGATGTGCACGTTTTGGATGATGACGTTGCGACAGAGCACCGGATGAATCTCCCACATCGGCGAGTTCAGAATCTTCACGCCGTCGATCAAAACGTTCTGGCAACGATAGGGTTGGATGAACTGTGGGCGCAGATAATGTCCCTCGCCGAAGACACGTTCGCGCACGGGCACGCCTTTTTCCGCCATCGTGAGGAGCGCGGTTCGATCGGGACGCTGGTTATTCAAGCCTTGTTTCCAGCCGTACTGTGGGCGACCATTCCACGGCCACCAATGCTCGCTGTTGCTCTGCCCGTCGAGTGTGCCTTTGCCGGTGATGGCGATATTTTGTTGCTCAAACGCGTAGATGAATGGCGAGTAGTTGAATAGCTCGACGCCTTCCCAACGTGAGAAAACCACGGGCAGATAGTCTTTGGGATTTGTGCTGAACTTGATCGTCGCGCCTTCGGAGACTTCGAGATTGACGTTGCTTTTCAGATGAATAGCGCCGGTGAGATACGTACCCGCGGGAACGACAACTTTGCCGCCACCGGCTTTTGAGCATTGATCGATGGCTGCCCGGAAGGCAGCGGTGCAATCGGTGCGACCGTCAGGCCTGGCGCCGAAGCGATTGATGTTGAGAGTGCGTTTTGGGAAACGAGGTGGTTTGATGCGATTGAGGATCGCAGGCATCACCGTCCGCCACGGATCTGCCGGTTGGGCCACCAGCAGGCGCGGGGCGAGCGATATCGCCGCACTGCTTATTAAG
>DATEIS010000087.1:0-12404 GCA_035278765.1 Pyrinomonadaceae bacterium
CTCCTTGCAGGCTGAAAGCAACGACCCGAAGTCCGAGCAGGGGCTTCGGGTTTGTTGTGTTATTCTGTGCAGCCTGTAAATCTGGTCAATCCTGTCCCCGAACCCTGTGAGTCTTCGCACCGAAGCAATCGCCGGCATCACTACCTTCTTCACGATGTCGTACATCGTTGTAGTGAACCCTACAATTCTCTCGACGCCCGGCACAGGCATGGCTTTCAGCGGTGTCTTAACCGCGACCGTGCTCATCTGTTTTGTCATGACGCTCATGATGGGCGTCTATGCGAAACTTCCCTTCGCCGTTGCGCCCGGGATGGGCATCAACGCGTTCTTCACCTTCACGATCATTCTTACTCAAGGCGTCTGGTGGCAGACGGCACTCGGCATCGTCTTTTGGGCCGGCGTGCTGTTCCTGATCATCTCTGTCACACCGATTCGGGAAATCATCGCGAAGGCGATTCCCGCGGAGTTGAGAATCGCGACTGCGACCGGCATCGGCGTCTTCATTACATTTATCGGCCTGAAAAACGCCGGGTTTATCACGTCCGATCCGGTCACATACGTAAAACTCGGCACTCTCGGACTTCAGACGGTTCTGGCAATCATCGGTCTGGTGGTGACCGTCCTGCTTTTGATTCGTCGCAGTGCGATGGCCTATCTCGCGGGAATGTTCGTCGTGACGGTGATCGCCTGGGCAGCAGGACAAATTAAGGCGCCGCCAAGCTTTGTGAGTCCGCCTGACTTTCAAACGGTGTTCTTGAAACTCGACATTCTCGGCGCGCTCAAACTTTCGCTGTTGCCCGCAATCGTCGGCATTCTCTTCACCGACCTCTTCGATTCGATTTCGACGTTTATCGGCGTCGCTCACGCGGCGGACATGCTCGACGAAAACGGCAACCCGCGTAACCTGCGACAAGGCTTGATCGTCGACTCGTTTGCGACCTTTGGAGCCGGACTCGCGGGCACGTCATCAGGCACGGCCTACATTGAGAGCATCGCAGGAATCGATAGCGGCGGACGGACGGGAATGACTTCGGTGTTTACGGCGCTCTGCTTCCTGCCGTGCTTCTTTCTGGCGCCGCTGGCCGGAATGGTTCCAGTCTACGCAACCGCGCCGGTCTTGATTCTGGTGGGCGCTGCGATGTTTAAGAGCGTCAGCCACATAGATTTTCGGAAAATTGAGGAGGGTCTGCCGGCTTTTTTGACTATAATCCTCATCCCCCTGACCTTCTCGATTACCCAGGGAATACTCTGGGGCTTCATTTCGCACGTTGGCCTTTATCTGGTTGTTGGCCGTCGCAAAGAGATTCATCCGGTAATGTACGTGCTCGCGCTGGTCGCGGTGGGCTTGCTCCTGTTGGAGCATTCGGAATTGACATGGGGTTTGTATGAGAAATAATGCATTAATCGTTGCCTTTTTGTTGTTCGTCGCGGCGCCTGGGCTTGCTCAGTCGCCGTCTCCCACTCCGCAAGACAATCGCGGCCTCGGTATTCAAAGCGCTGGACAAACGCCGAATACTCCCGGCACGCAAGGTTCGAGAGAAGCCAAGCCTGAACTGGTTCTCCAAACCGGTTACAGCAATTTCTACGGCGCCGGTCGCCTGCTCTTCAGTCCCGATGGTCGCCTGCTCGCCACCGGCACTTATCGCAGCAACACGATCAAACTTTGGGAAACTGCGACAACTCGCAAGCTCCGCGATCTCTCGAGCACTGGACAAGCCGTCTCCGCTCTTCCTCCGACCGTAGCATTTAGTCGTGACAGTCGTCTCATCGCCGCTTCCGGTGGTGATAACTCAGTAACTGTTTGGGACGTTTTGAGCGGGCGTGAGCTACACAAACTCGGCGGCAGTTCACTAGGTTCGGCGAGTACCGCCTTCGGCGTCTACTTCATCGCCTTCACTCCAAACAACCGGCTCGTAACCATCAGTGACGCCGTCCGAATTTGGGATCTTTCAAGCGGCCGCGAACTGCAAATATTTGCTGCTACAGAGATGGGAGGGATCACTAGCTTTAACGGATCAGATTCCGGCCTGACACTCTCGCCCGACGGCACTCAACTGCTTCTTCTCACCGAGAGCCTCGAGCCGGAAGTCAGGTTCATCGAACTCGCCAGTGGTCGTGAAACACGGCGCGTGAAGGTGTCCGAGGATCGGATCGACGGCGTACAACTAGCATTCAATGCAGACGGACATCTGCTCGCTGCCGGAGTTCGCGAAAACCGTTTCAAAATTTGGAACGTGACTGCAAAGAAGGATCGTGAGCTTGGACCAACGACAAAAGATTTTCCCCAGGTGAAATTCAGTCGTGACGGTCGACTGCTCGCGCTTTCGGATAACTACACAGTCAAAGTTTGGGATACGGCTACGTTTCGCGAACTGCCTGCATTGACAGTTCCGAACAGTATCAACTTTCCGCACGGCGATGCTTTTGTCAGTTTCAGCGAAGACGGCAAACGACTCGCAACCGGCGGCATCGGCACGGACACCATTGTTTGGGACCCGGAAACCGGCAAACGACTCTCAACCATGAGCGGTCGCACGAACATGGCTTATAACGTCGCGTTCAGTGCCGACGGCATGGAACTGATTTCCGGTGGTCGTACACGCTGGGATCTGCGCACCGGGCGCGGTCTTCGAATCGTTCCTGACACAAGCCTGAAGACTTACGGAACCGCAAGTCCGGACGGCAAGACCGTGGCCGTCATGACGCTCAATTCAAACGTGCTCACGATTGTTGAGAGCCCGAGTGGACGTCAGCTACACACATTGACGCCTTCCGGCGACGCCGGACCGATTACGCGAAGTCGCTTTAGTGCTGACGGTTCGATGCTCGCGGTTGTGTATGGAGTGGTTGAGAATCACCAGCCATCGCCAACAATGATGGATTTCACCCGTGGCGCTCAGTTAAAGATCTGGGATGTGAAGACTGGCCGCGAGTTGCGCTCCATCACGCCCACCGAAATTCCAATGCAGGCGGAGTTCACGGGCGACGGACGTTCAATCGCCATCATCGGCGGGATGGGCCAGGTCACGCTGTGGGATGTACAGTCGGGAAGTAAGCTTCGCGATCTGGCGGCGTCACCGATGCCTACGTTTACACCTCCAGTCATAAAGCCCGGGCAGATGCCGACCATGCCGAATATGGACGACATGGCAAAGCTACTCACGAACACGATCGGAACGATGTCGGCCGGAACGATGGGCCAGTCTGTTACTTCGCTCGCGTTCAGCAATGACGGACGTACGCTAGCAACTGGCGGCGTTGAGTCGAAAGGTAACTTCGATCTGGCGGCGATGTTGAACTCAGCGATGAACCCACGCCAGAAGCAGAAGAAGGGCTCGAAACAGCCTGACACTGACGACATGATGAAGGATTTCAAAGTTGAAGCTGTGGGTCGAGTGCAATTTTGGGACGTTGCGAGTGGACGCGAGATCGCAGCAATCACAGGACATGGACGAGCTGTTAGTAAAGTTGCGTTTAGTCGAGATGGCAAGTTACTCGCGTCGGGTGGCACTGACAGCACGATAAAGATCTGGGATGTAGCGAGCAAAAAAGAGTTACGCATGATGACCGGGCACACTGCTGCTATCGAGTCGATCGATTTCAGTCCCGATGGGCGCTTGCTTGCTTCGGCGAGTGAAGACGGCAGCACGTTTGTTTGGGATACAAAAACCGGAGAGCACTTGTTGACGTTGGTCTCGATTGACGATGGCGGCGAGTGGATGGTCATCACTCCGCAGGGACTCTTTGATGGCACTCCAGTTTCCTGGAATCAGATTCTCTGGCGCTACAACCAGGACACGTTCAACGTTGCGCCTGTCGAGTGGTTCTTCAATGAGTTTTACTATCCCGGCTTGCTTGCTGACGTCTTTAACGGAAAGCGGCCGAAGGTCGCAGAGGATGTGTCGAAGAAAGATCGCCGGCAGCCGGTTGTAAAACTGTCGCTTGTGGGCCAACCACCTGATTCAGCCGTCGCAACACGGACTGTCAAAGTGAAGATCGATGTTTCGGATGCGCCCGCGGATAAAGACAATCCGAAGGGTACAGGCGCGCAGGATGTGCGACTATTCCGCAACGGATCGCTCGTGAAGGTTTGGCATGGAGACGTATTGAAGGGTCAGGCCGCGGTCTCGCTCGAGGAAGAGATCACGGTGACGGCTGGTCCAAATCGTCTCGTGGCGTATGGATTCAATCGCGACAACGTTAAGAGCAAAGATGCGCCGCTCGTATTCACCGGCGCTGACACTCTCAAGCGCAAAGGCACCGCTTACATAATTGCCGTTGGCGTCAATGAGTATGCCAATTCGCAATACAATTTGAAGTACGCGACCGCGGACGCACGGAGCTTTGGAGATGAGGTGCGGCGGCGGCAGACTCAGATCGGTAGCTTTGAACGCGTTGAAGTTGTTCAGTTGCTCGATCAGGACGCGACGAAAGCCAACATTCTGGCAGCGATCAGCCGGTTGTCAGGCGCCGCAGCCGGACCGCCCAGTCTTAAAGCCACTCCGTTCGATGCACTTAAACGCGCGGAACCGGAAGATACAGTCGTGATTTACTTTGCCGGGCACGGTACCGCGCAGTCGCAGCGGTTCTATCTCATACCGCACGATCTCGGATACACGGGCGATCGCACGAAGCTAACTGAGCAGGGTTTGAATACGATGCTCGCGCATAGTATTTCAGACGTCGAGCTGGAGAATGCGGTCGAAGGTCTCGACGCCGGACACCTGTTACTGATCATTGACGCGTGCAATTCGGGTCAGGCGCTCGAAGCGGAGGAGAAGCGGCGTGGTCCAATGAACTCCAAAGGCTTGGCCCAACTTGCGTATGAAAAAGGAATGTACATTTTGACTGCGGCGCAAAGTTTTCAGGCCGCGCTCGAAGCAGCACAGCTTGGTCATGGATATTTGACCTATGCGCTGGTTGAAGAAGGGTTGAAGACGTCTGTAGCGGACAGTTCACCAAAAGACGGTCTGGTGATTGCGCGAGAGTGGCTAAACTTTGCGACCGAACGCGTGCCGCAGATGCAGGAAGAAAAGATGAGCCAGGGCCGTGGAGTTGGGCTGGAAGAGATAACGTTTAGTGAAGGTGAAAAGCGCTCCGTTCAACGACCGCGTGTGTTCTATCGCAGAGAGCTTGAAGCGAATCCGTTGGTGATAACAAAACCTTAGACAGGATCATGGACCATTCGATCGGCAAATCAGTTCCGCGTAAAGAAGGCCGCAAGAAAGTCACCGGCCAGGCGCTTTATGTTGACGATCTGTCGTTTCCTGACATGCTTTACGGCGTCACCGTGCGAAGCCCCGTAGCTCGCGGCAAGATCACGAACATCTCTTTCGGCGGTGACATTCCCTGGGATGAGTTCGTCATCGTCACGGCCAAAGACGTTCCCGGCGCAAACTACGTCGCACTGATTCTCAACGATCAACCCTATCTCGCCGACGGCTTCGTCAACCACCCGGAAGAGCCAGTCGTGCTTCTCGCGCACGCTGATAAATATCTCGTCGAAGAAGCACGACGAAACGTGGTGATAGAAATCGAAGAGCAGCCAGCGGTGTTCACGCTCGCCGATTCACTCGCGAAAAAACAGATCATCTGGGGCGAAGACAACGTCTTCAAAAAATTTCTGGTTGATAAAGGCAATGTCGACGACGCCTGGGCCAACGCTGATTTCATCGTCGAAGGCGAATACGAAACCGGAGCACAGGAACAACTCTACATCGAGAACAACGGTGTGATTGCCGTGGCGAATCAGGCAGACGGCGTGACGGTGTGGGGGTCGATGCAATGCCCTTACTACGTTCACAAAGCACTTGTGAAGTTGTTTGATCTGCCGGAAGAAAAGATCCGCATCATTCAGACTGAAACGGGTGGAGGCTTTGGTGGGAAGGAAGAATATCCGTCGCTGATCGCCGGACACGCGGCCCTGCTGGCATTCAAATCGGGCAAAACCGTCAAGATGATCTATGACCGTGCGGAAGACATGGTAGCGACCACAAAACGCCATCCGTCGCGAACGCGTCATAAGACGGCTGTCAATCGAGACGGAAAACTTCTCGCGATGGAGATCGACTTCGTCATCGACGGCGGCGCTTACTGCACGCTCTCGCCCGTCGTGCTATCGCGTGGGACGATCCATGCGGCTGGTCCATACGTTTGTCCTAACGTGCGCATTCATAGCCGCGCGGTTGCGACCAACGTCCCGCCGCACGGTGCGTTCAGAGGCTTTGGCGCGCCGCAGAGTATCTTCGCGCTGGAGCGACACATGGACAAAGTTGCCCACACGATTGGGCTGACGCCGGAAGAGTTTCGTCGTCGCAACTTCATTCACGAAGGCGAGACAACCGCGACGAGCCAGATGATCCGCGAACGCGTCGACATGGACCAGCTACTCACGCAGGCATTAGAGCGCAGCGATTACCATGCGAAACGCGAAAGATTCGCTCGCGAGAACAACGCAACTAACGGGCGTTTTTCTAAAAAGCGCGGCATCGGTTTCGCCTCGTTTATGCATGGGGCCGGGTTTACCGGTTCCGGTGAGGTATACCTTCAATCAGTGGTTTCGGCTGAAGCGACAGCGGAAGGCAAGGTGCGGATACTTGCGGCCAGCACCGAGATCGGTCAGGGCACGAACACGATTTTTTCACAAATCGCTTCCGAAACTCTCGGGATCGATTTCGATTCGATCGAGATCGTTCAACCGGATACCGGCCGCGTCCCAAACAGTGGTCCAACCGTCGCTTCCCGCACTTCAATGGTCGTCGGAAAGCTCGTCGAATCCGCTGTCACCGGTCTCAAACAAACACTTGCGGGCAGCGGTTTATTACCGGAAGAGTATTCCGAGACCGAGTTCAAGAAAGCTTGCGCTGACTACATCGCCAAGTTTGGCTCACTGAAGACGTCATCAACATATCAACCACCACCCAACGTGCACTGGGACGATGAAAAGTATCAGGGCGACGCGTATGGTGCGTACGCGTGGGCAATTTACGTTGCGGAAGTGTCGTTTGACGAATTGACTTACGAAGCACGAGTTGAAGATTTTGTGGCACTACAGGAAGTCGGGCGCGTTTTAAATCCAGTGCTGGCCGCAGGACAGATCGAAGGCGGCGTGGCGCAGGCGATCGGGTTTACGTTGTTTGAAAACGTGGTGTGGAAAGAAGGCCGGATGGCGAATAATCAAATGACCAACTACATCATCCCGACGCCCGCCGACATTCCACCAATTCGCGTCTTCTTCGAGGAAAACCCCTACGCCTACGGTCCCGGCGGCGCCAAGGGCATCGGCGAACTCCCCATGGACGGCGCCGCCCCAGCAATCCTAAACGCGATCGAGAACGCAACCGGCGTAAGTTTCAACCAGGTTCCGTTAATGCCCGAGACGTTGATGGAGGCTTTCGTTCAGGTTTAGACATGGAGATCAACTTCAAAGTAAACGGCGAGGAGCGCAGCGTTGAGGGGTTTCCGATGGCGCGCTTGCTTGACGTGCTGCGGGAACAGCTCCACCTGACGGGGACGAAGGAGGGTTGTGGCGAGGGGGAGTGTGGGGCGTGCACCGTTATTATCGACGGGCAGATTGTGAACAGTTGTCTCGTGCCGTTGGCCCAGGTGAATGGCTCTGAAATTACGACGATCGAGGGCGTCGCAGGCAATGGAGAATTGCACGCAGTTCAACAAGCATTCATCGATCACGGCGGCGCACAGTGTGGTATCTGCACGCCGGGAATGGTCCTGGCCGCAGTTGATCTGCTCAAAAGAAATCCCGAACCAAACGAGAACGATATCCGCAACGGCCTCGCCGGTAATCTTTGTCGCTGCACCGGCTACATGAAGATCTTCGAATCAGTAGTGCGCGCTTATCAGAAGTGAGAGCATTCATCCCAAATTACGAGTTACGAATGCCGGGATCGCTCGCGGACGCCCTCGCGTTGCTCAACACCGAACCGGGTGTTTGGAAACCTTTTGCCGGCGGCACTGATCTGATGGTCTTACTTGAAGCCGGCAAGTTGGACCATCGAAACTACGTCAACATCTGGGGCTTGAGCGAGCTGCGCGGAATCGAAGTGACTGACACTCACATCACGCTCGGCGCGCTGACAACTTACACTGAAGTCCAGTCGCATTCGGTTTTGCAAAGTGAGTTTCCGATGTTGTGTCAGGCTGCGAGTGAGACGGGTGGCCTCGCCATTCAAAATCGTGGCACACTCGGCGGCAACATCGTTAACGCTTCACCAGCGGCAGACTCTCCTCCGGCCCTGCTCGTCTACGACGCCGAGATTGAACTACTCTCGACTGGCGGCTCACGCTGGATTCCGTACAACGGTTTTCACACCGACTACAAGCAGATGCAAATCGCTCCGGACGAATTGCTGGCACGCATTCGCCTGCCACGCAATACTCGCGGCGCCTCGCATTACTACCGCAAAGTCGGCACGCGCAAAGCACAGGCGATTTCGAAAGTCTGTTTTGCGGGGCTCGCGCGTATTGACCAGGGACACATCGAAGATGTAAGAATCGCTCTCGGAAGTGTGGCCCCAATAATCGTTCGCTGCGTTGAAACCGAGAATGCGTTGCGCGGACAAAAACCCGGCGCTGAAACCACTCAGGCAGCCTGCGCGAGTCTGTCGCGAGAGATCTCCCCAATTGACGATATTCGCTCGACCGCGAAGTATCGTTTGCAGGTCGCCCAAAACTTGCTCACTGACTTTCTGTCAACTTTAGAAACTTAGCTCTCGTTTACTTGTAGATGTTATCCCCACCGCGCACAGCTTTTTGGCGTTGGCCAAGTTTATTCCTCCTCATCGCGTTGAGCGCACCTCTCTTGAGAGCGCAGCCCGCGGACTTCGAAGGATTCATGAGTGGAATCCGAGCCAACGCTGTTAAGGGCGCGGTGATTTATCAGCGAGGCAAAGGCAAATTTATTCTGGAGCCGGGTCTAAGGTTGGAAGAGGGTGATTTCGTCTACACCGATGAAGGCTACACTGAACTACTGCTACAACCGGGAAACTTTCTGCGTGTCGGTAGCAATAGTGAGTGCCAGATCTTCAGTGATGAGCACGACAAGACGAGACTCAAACTCAATCGAGGTACGATTAGTATCGAGATCCTGGATCGAGGTAGTGCAGCGAGCTTTTTTTATTCTTTCGATCAGGCCAACGAGCTGATCCGCGTGATCACTCCGAATGCCGAAGTCTTCATCACGCGACCGGGCATTTACCGGATAAGTGCCTCAACTGGCGATCGAACAGAGCTAGTTGCACGAGAGGGTGAAGCGTTGATTAATGGTCAACGCGTTAAAGAGAAACGACGTGGCGTGGCCGCAAATGGAAACGTTGCGATCGACGAAATCGACGGTCGCAACGAAGACGGGTTTGATGCGTGGGCTCGTGAACGCGCAGACAAATTGGTCAAAGCAAATAAGTCTTTGAAGCGCGATACGTGGACCAAGAAGGCCAGAGCAGGCATGAATCCAGTTGCAGTGGAAGCACCGGAAGAGGAAACGAACACTAACAAGGGACGTGTTATCTCAGCTAAGCCGGGAACAGTCAACTTTGTCGAAGCCGGTGTAGAGTTTAGTCACGGAGGCGAGTGGCAGCCACTGAATGAAAAGTCACAACTCGTCACCGGTGATTCGGTGCGGACAGGCAAGAGTAGTTTTGTTGAGCTGGTGCTGTTTCCTGACATGCATGTTCGTCTCGATGGTTCATCCGAATTGTTGTTGAAGGAGCTTTCGAGCGACTCGGTGTCACTCAAACTCTTGCGCGGCTCCGCGATTGTCGACGTAGCACGGTTCGAGCGAAAGCTGGGTTCACAGATTTCTCTAAGCGGACCATCCAAGTCGGTGGTGCTGGACGATCTGGGAAACTACCGCATTGACGTTCGCTCAGACGACGAAGTGTTCACCGTCCGCGAAGGCAAAGTGATCTTCAACGAACGATCGGTGGGTGCATGTCGAAGAATAGCCGGCGACACGGTTGCCGACTGCGATAAAAAGCGTTACGACAATTTTGATTACTGGAGCCACCATCGCGGTGAAGGACAGATGTACAATGGGCGTGCGACGGTGGCCACGGTGACTCTATTAACCAGAGTGCGTCGAAATCGATTTAGAAACACGGGATTCTGGTTTCAAGAGCCCGGCCAAATGTCTTACATCTTCGTTCCATTTTCGTCGACGCATTACAAGTCGCCGTATGGAGGTGGCTATTCGACGGTGCTTCAGCCATTCAGATTCAGTCGAATCTTTCTGTAGTCAGTGTTCTTAAAGTTCGTACATTCCCAGTTCACAGGAAAACAAAGATGACCCCTGAGATCCCCTTTAAACGACAAGCAGTGGAACCCGTTCAATGTCTCAAGAACGGATGGGAACTCATAAAAGACCAATACTGGTTATTCGTCGGCATGACGTTTATCGGCGTCCTGATCGGCGGAGCCGTGCCACTGGGAATTCTACTTGGACCAATGATGTGTGGTCTGTATCTGACATTTTTTAAGAAACGACGCGGAGAGCCGATCGAGTTCGGAACGTTGTTCAAGGGATTCGATTACTTTGCTCCCAGCCTCATCGCAACGTTGCTGCACGTCGTTCCGATCCTTGTGATCGTAGTTCCCGCATACTTCTTTTTCTACATCACCATGATCGTGTCGATGGCCGCGCAGGGTGGAAGTGGCGAGCCGAACCCGGCGGCGATGTTCGGCATAATGGGCGCCTTTGGCGTCTTCTGGTTGATCGTCATGGTGGTGGTGATCATCATCTCGATCGGGTTCACCTTTGCCTATCCGCTCATCGTCGACAGAAAAATGCAGGGCTTCGATGCCGTCAAGCTAAGTTTCAGAGCAGCAATGGCAAACTTCTGGCGTCTGCTGGGAATGTCCCTACTCTCTTCGTTGCTGAGTATTGCCGGGATACTGCTCTGCTACGTCGGCATGTTTCTCGTCTTTCCGATCGTTTACGCCGCAGTTGCTTCGGCTTATGAACAGGTCTTCGGTCTCGCAGGCCCTGGCGAGAATTACGACAATCTGCCACCGCCACCGCCAAGTTTCGAGTAGGTTGAGATGGCGGCGCCTGATTTAATCATTCGTGGTCAAAGGGTTGTGTTGCCCGATGCAATCGCTCCTCGTTCGGTCCATATCCGCGAGGAGCGAATTGTTTTTGTGGGCGACTATGAAGATGTGATTGATGGCTGCGAAGTCGTCGAGGCTGCGGATGATTCAGTGGTGATGCCGGGGCTCGTCGACACGCATGTTCATATCAATGCGCCGGGAAGAACTGAGTGGGAAGGGTTTCGAAGTGCAACGCGAGCCGCCGCGGCCGGTGGTGTCACCACACTTGTCGACATGCCGTTGAACTCGATTCCGCCGACGACGACACTGGTCAACTTCGAGACCAAACTCGATACAGCACGCAGCGATTGTTTTGTTGACGTTGGGTTTTGGGGAGGTGTTGTTCCGGGTAACACACCGGAGTTGGCGAGGATGTTTGCCGCAGGTGTGGTCGGGTTCAAGTGTTTTCTCGTTCCTTCAGGTGTTGATGAGTTTCAGCATGTCACCGAGGAAGATCTGCGCGAGGCGATGCCCTTGTTGACACGACTCGGCGCGATGTTGATTGTTCACGCTGAATTGCCTGGAGCGATTAGGACTGACGCTGCTGATGGCAACTACCGAAGTTTTCTCAACTCGCGTCCACGTGCGGCGGAAAATGATGCGATTGAGTTGATGATTCGGTTGAGTCGTGAATTCGACACGCGTGTGCACATAGTTCATCTTTCGTCAGCCGAAGCGTTGCCGCAGTTGCGAGCGGCACAGGAAGCTGGAGTCAAGATTACTGCTGAGACGTGTCCACATTATCTGCACTTTACGGCGGAGACTGTTCCTGAGGGCGCCACGGAGTTCAAGTGTTGTCCACCGATTCGCGAAGGGGTGAATCGTGAAGAGCTTTGGGATGGATTGCGATCGGGGACGATCGATTTCGTTGTTTCCGATCACTCGCCTTGTCCGGGAGAGATGAAGTTGCGTGAGAGTGGCGACTTCATGAAGGCGTGGGGTGGAATCGCGTCACTGCAACTGCGGTTACCGGTTGTTTGGACCGAAGCGCGCCGCCGCGGTTTCTCGTTGGAGGACGTGACACGATGGCTCTGCGCCAATCCGGCACGACAAGTCTCCCTCGCGCCACAAAAAGGCTCCATCGCCATCAGTTCTGACGCCGACCTCGTCATCTGGAACCCCAACCAGCAACTCACCGTGGCCGCCACGTCCCTCCACCATCGCCACAAAATCACACCGTATGAAGGCGAAGTGTTGAATGGCGTAGTGCAGAAGACCTTCCTCCGCGGCAAAAAGATATACGACGCAGGCCACTTTGTAGACAAGCCAACGGGCCACATGCTAATAAGAAAGACATAGCCACA
>DATEIS010000088.1:0-5656 GCA_035278765.1 Pyrinomonadaceae bacterium
TCATCGACCGAGAAAATTCCCGGCTGCGTCTTTTCGATGCGGCCTTCGCCAACCTTGTTACCGTCGATTGTGATGGTCCCTATTCCACCTTTGCCCAATCCACCATCGGATTTGAATTCATAGACGATGGTGTGCTTGCCCGGGCTGAGGACTTGCGACGAAGCAACGGTATATTTCTCCAGGCCCAGATAGTTGTAAACGAAGGTCGGTTTGCCGCCGTTAAGGAAGAACGAGAACCCACCAAATCTGCCGCCCTGGCAGACAATCACGCCGTTCGCGCCCGTCTGCACATCGACATCGGCCGTCATCGTGTAAGACTTGCCCGGCGTGGCGATGAATATGTCAGTGCCCATGCCTTTCATGCCCGGACCATACGTAACGGAGTTTCGTCCTTCCATTACCGTCGGCCGGCCAACCAGGTCGGCATTCGTCCGCTCAAGCAGTCTGTCGTCGATCGGGAGCACGTGGTACTTCTCGGCTACTGACATAAACAGTGCCTGCAACTCTTTCAGCTTGTCAGCATTGCTCGATGCAAGGTTGTTCGACAGGCTGAAATCTTCGTTTGAGTTGTAGAGTTCCCACACATCGTCCGCCAGGCCAGCTGATGGTTTCAGTTGCCATGCTGGCCGGTGAATGGTTCGTGCATACCAGCCGTCGCTATAGATCGCCCGGTTACCAAACATCTCAAAGTATTGGACGGTATGCGTCTCCTTGGCACCAGCATTGTCGAAGGAGTAAATAAGGCTCGTTCCTTCGAGCGGATCCTGATCGATGCCGTTTACCTTTTTCGGCGCCGGTACCTTGCAGGCCTCGTAAACCGTCGGAGCGATATCGACCACGTGACTGAACTGTGAACGGACCTCGCCCCTGAGCTTAATACCCTTCGGCCAATGGATAACCATTCCGTTGCGCGTTCCGCCAAAGTCGGACGCAACTTGTTTGGTGTACGAGAAAGGTGAATCCATAGCAACCGCCCACC
The DNA here is from genome assembly GCA_035278765.1 of Pyrinomonadaceae bacterium. GTDB lineage: Bacteria > Acidobacteriota > Blastocatellia > Pyrinomonadales > Pyrinomonadaceae > PSRF01. The sequence goes on from DATEIS010000088.1 coordinate 980, forward strand.
CGGCAGGATAATGCGGATAGGTGCTCTCGCTGCCCCACTCCTCATAATGCATCAGCATGTCCGCCGTGCTCTCCGGGGCTCCGTTGAAAAACGACATCTCGTTGTATGCCCCGTTCATTTGGCCCTCGGCACTCGCTCCGTTGTCGCCGACGATATAAATGAACAAAGTATTGTCGGCCTGGCCGACTTCCTCCACCGCACTGTAAAGACGACCTATTTCATTATCCGTATGCTCAGAAAAGCCCGCATAGGTTTCCATCTGACGGGTAAACAACTTCTTCTCGTCAGCCGAGAGCGTGTCCCAGTCTTTTATGTCTTTCGGTTTTGGGCCTAGCTTGGTATTTGCGGGAACGACGCCGAGCTTCTTCTGACGTTCAAGCGTTTCCTCGCGGACCTTGTCCCAACCCTGATCGAACTTGCCTTTGTACTTGTCACGCCATTCTGCCGGGACATGATGCGGAGCATGGGCAGCACCCGGCGCATAGTAGATATAGAACGGTTTGTTGGGGCTCAGTGCCTTTTGAAACTTCATCCACGAAACGGCTTGGTTGGTCATGTCCGTTGTGAAGTGATATTTCGGGTCTTCCGGCAGCTCGACCTGTGCCGTTCCGTCATAGACCAGCGGCGCGTATTGGTTCGTCTCTCCGCCGATAAAACCATAGAACTTTTCGAAACCGGAGTGAGTGGGCCAACGGTCGTACGGCCCGGCGGCCGAGATTTCCCAGGGCGGCGTTTCGTGATACTTGCCGAATGCCGCAGTGCTGAACCCATTCTGCCTGAGAACTTCGGCTATCGGCGTGATCGACTGCGGCCTTACCCCTGTGTTCCCGGGAAACGCGGTTCCCGTTTCCATGATCGAACCAGCGTTGTTGCTGTGGTGGTTATAACCAGTGAGCAATGCAACGCGCGTCGGCGAACACAATGCCGTCGTATGAAAGCGGTTGTACTTCAGTCCGTTCGCGGCGAGCTTTTCCAGGTTCGGCATATTGATCGGCCCGCCAAACGCACTCGACGCGCCAAAGCCGATATCGTCGATCAACACGACTACCACGTTCGGAGCACCTTCAGGTGCCTTGACCTGCCAGCGTTTAGGCGGCTGGGCATTGCGAGCGTCCAATTCCTTGTAAGTCTGTCGCTTTGGCTCCGGGATCGGCAGAATAGTGCGGTCCAACCCGTCGGCCGACGTGGCAGCGGTATTCGATGTAGCGTTCTCTTGAGTACAACCGAAGCTCAACGCAGCGATCGTGATCAGCATCAAGGCCGCGAACTCGGTGCCATGTCTTTTCAACATTTCTTATCTCCTCTAACGCGCGTTGCAAGTCGTTTGATGACCTTAATGATTCTCACTTTGGTTCTCCTCTCGACTAACGACAAAAGAAGTAGCTACTTCGGTGAGCGCACGCAGCGAAATCCAAGATGGTTCGTTCCAGTGTTAGGCTCGCCTTTGCCGCGACCGCCAGGCATGTAGCGCGCACAATACTCGTCGGTGCAAAGAAACGACCCACCTCTATGAACGCGCTTTGCCACACGCGGCTCCGACGGATCGAAGCTATCAGCCGGTCCTTGTGGATTCCGCGTAACCTGATGAGTTGCAGCAAGAGTTTTGTAGTAATCGGCCCTGTACCAATCGGCGGTCCACTCCCAAACGTTGCCGGCCATGTCAAATAGTCCAAAGCCGTTGGGAGCGAAGCTTCCGACTGGTGCGCTGCCGATAAAACCATCTTCGCCGGTGTTCTTGTCCGGGAAATGTCCCTGAAAAGAGTTTGCCTGAAACTTGCCGCGTGGTTTGAATTCATCTCCCCATGCGAACCGCTTGCGATCCAAACCGCCCCGCGCCGCGAATTCGAACTCGGCCTCTGTCGGGAGACGTTTTCCGATCCACTGCGCGTAAGCTGACGCATCTTCAAAAGCGATATGGACCACCGGGTGTTTTTCTTTACCCTTGAGATCGCTTTCAGGGCCGTCCGGATGACGCCAGTTAGCGCCCGGAACATACCGCCACCAGGCGAAATGATTGTCGAGAGTTACTTTCTGGTTGGGAGGGGTGAACACAACCGACCCGGCCACGAGATTTTCGGGGGGCGCGCCGGGAAAATCTTTTGCATCAGGCGTGCGCTCAGCAACAGTTACGTAACCAGTCGCTTTGACAAAGCGAGCGAACTCAGCGTTTGTCACTTCCGTCTGGTCCATCCAGAAACCATCGATCGCTACTCGATGAAACGGACGAGCATCGCGCATTTCCGCATCTTCGCTGCCCATCGAGAACGCGCCTCCAGGAATCCACACCATTCCTTCAGGAGCAGGCGCTGGAGTATTGACGGTGTCAATCACAGGAGGTTCGATTACTTCAAGTGAGTCACCTTCGCCGATCGAGTCGCTTGTGTGAGCGACGTGATTGTGAGGGGAGGCTTTACCTGAATCACAAACAAACTTGGCTTCAACTGCATTAGTTGCTTCCGGGCGAGAACTGTTGATGGCATAAAGCAGGCCAACTACCGCCAGGCAAAAGACGGCCGCAACTGGCTTTCTGCTCTGGCGTGTGGTCTTCATCATTAGTGAGGGGGAAATCTACTGAGGGAAATGCTGATTCGTAACTGTCAGTTATGACAGGCGATTTGTGGACAGAATTCGTAGCACAGTGCGGATAACGGCTGATAACGAATGGGAAAGAACCGCAAAACCCTAATAAACTCGTGGTGGCTGCAACTTTCGAAAAGGCAAAACTTAGTTTTTTCCGAACCTCTGATTTGGAACCGAGAGGTCGGAGGTTCGAATCCTCTCGCCCCGACCAATAGCATCAATAATTTACGGCTGCCATCACTGGCGGCCGTATTCATTTGTGAGCCAGGAAACACGACCGGGCCACCCACTCCATGGGATGTCGTTTACGATGGAAGCGCAGAGGGGATGCAGTAAAAACGCACTTGAGTTTTGACGCTGAGGGAACGAAAATCCTGGTTCCGCGTGTCCTGGAATACGTTGTCCAAATCCTCAAAGGAGCACAACAAAATGAAAAGCAAACTAATCATTGTGACACTCTTGGCCGCACTGCTCTCTATCGGTGCATGGACCAGCAAAGGTCAAACAGATAAGACGAGAAATGTCTCGTTCGAGTATCAGGTAATAGCAGATCCAATTGCCTGGGCAGGCCCAGATGAAGGTCTAAAGAAACTCAATCAACTGGGAGCACAGGGATGGGAAATAACAAGCGTGATCCAGCAGGGGGAGAACTCGCCGGTGCTCTACCTCAAGCGCGTCAAACGGGAATCTGTAGTCCGTTCCTCGCGTTTAGAAAACTAGAACTTAGATGTCTCGTAAATCTCTCCCGAACGTGTATCCAAAAAATAGATCGGAGCCTTTGCATTGAGGCTCGCGACTAATCTGATAAAGACATTCTCTCGATCTCTCGGTGCGCGGAAATGAAATTGTTTTGAGATTTTGCCGGATGGGGCAAAAACAACAACGCTGTGAGCATTTATCAGTAAGTAACCTGTTCCACGCCCATCAAGGGAGATCGAGTGGGTAATGAGCGGCGGTATAAACGCGCTATCTGGATACTTTCCATAGAACTCTAATGAATAGTTTTTCCGTTGTGAGTCAGGGATCAATTCAGTCGGTATAGTAAATTGATTTTCACTAATGAGCTGACCTTCCGGTGAATATTTTCTGATTAAAGGCCATGAGCGAAATGCGACAAATAAGTTGTCATTTGCATCGCACGCAGCAACGGCTATGTTCATGTTGCGGGCGAGATTGCCGGGTGATTTAATCAGCCTCTCGCCAAATCGTCGAAGAAACTTTCCGGTGTCGGAAAATACGTAGATTAGGTCTGTAGGTCGCGCTGTATCGGGCGTCAAAAAGATTTCGCGTTTCCGATTAACCGCAATGCTTGTAGAAGGGAACGGGAGACGAAAGCTGCGCTGGAATCGACCATCGGAACTATAGATCAGCACCTGCGGAGTGCCAGGATTACTAACGTAGACATTCTCATCCTGATCGACCGCAATAGAATCATTAAGACCGCCCGGACGCACTGCCCCCGGTCCACTATCTGGCTGACCAAATTCCACAATGAATTTTCCGCGTGAATCGAGTTTAACGATCCTTGAATTTCCGTCGTCGAAGACGTACACATTTCCGGACCGACCAATCGCAATTGCAGCAGGAGCGGCAAGTTTTAACTTCGCTTCCTTTTGTTGCCATGAAAGGTAAACGGGAGTTAACGGGATTCTTGCTTCTGGTATTGCGGAAATGGTCTGCACCGGCGACGCTAAGAACCATATCAGCGTGACTAAGAGAATCGTGTTCATTAGAGTTATCTGCTCGCTGAGTGGATTAGCTCACTTACCTCACTCATGACCTGTTCCTCAGACATACCTGCCCTCTCGTGCCAGATTACCTTTCCCTTTGCGTCAAGAACGACAAGCAGCTTTCCCGAGATCAAATGCGGTCTAACCGCTTCGATGTCTCCTTGGACCAGTGATTCGGCTATCGGCAGGACTGCCTTGAAGTTATCAATATCCTGACTTGAGAAATGATTCCCAGAGAAGATCAGTAAGAGAGGCGCATCAGGCTGCGATGAGTGGAAACGCTCCAAAGTCTCAAAGCGATTTCCCGTCGGACACCCCAGGGAGAACTCGTCAAACAGGTTCACGATAGTTAGCTGATTGCCAATCG
>DATEIS010000089.1:0-16143 GCA_035278765.1 Pyrinomonadaceae bacterium
ATGAATCTCGCGGACCTTTCCATCGGAGCTTACGACAGTCTTGTGCGCGTCATCGCACAAACGCGCGAGGGAGTGAAGGAAGGCGACACAACGGCTGGACCAAATGTCCACGAGCTTTTGATGTACCAGGAAGGACCAACTGCGACCGTGTCTGTGCGTCGCGATGCGGATACCGTCTCGATGGCAATCAATGGACGCACAAACGCGTCTGACAGTATCTACGACATGCCGACCCAGGTGATGCTCGGACAGTTGCCGCTGCTGATCGCGCCGAAGATCGACAATGGTTTGATAATCGGTTATGCGACCGGCGTCACGGTTGGCGCGATGTTGCAGTCGCCGATTCAGTCTGTGACGTGTGTTGAGCTCGAGCCTGGAACTGTTGCCGGATCGGAGTTCTTCAATCACATCAACAATCGGCCGCTCGATGATCCGCGTACCAATTTGATCATCGACGATGCGAGAACTTTTCTGCACGTGACGCCGAATCGTTACGACATCATCGTAAGTGAGCCGAGCCATCCGTGGGTGCCCGGAGTCGCGAATCTGTTTACGCAGGAGTTTTTTGAACTGGGCCGAGAGCGTTTGAAAGACGACGGGATCTGGGTGCAATGGGTGCAGATTTATCAACTCTCGACGGAGAGTTTGCGATCAGTGCTGGCGACGTATCACAAAGTTTTTCCGCATGTGCTTGTGTTTCGTGTCGGTGGGTTGAATAAAGGGAAGGATCTGTTGTTGATTGGGAGCAACCGGTCGTTGAATCTCGATCGGTTGTCGGAGCGATTCGCAGATCCGCGAATCACGGCTGAACTGGCGCGCGTTGATTTGAAATCAGAGGCTGATGTGCGATCGTGGTTTGTATGTGACGAGTCAAGACTTGGACCAGCAGTGGCGGGCGCGAAGATCAATACCGACGACAACATGCATATCGAGATGACTGTGCCGCGCGAAACGTTTCGACCATTGATGCAGAGCAATGCGGAGTGGGTGCAGGCGTTAGGAAAGTAAAGCTTGGGCGGCAGCCTCGCCGCTGCGAATGCAATCGGGAATGCCGGCGCCGCGGTAGGAATTGCCTGCGAGTGCGAGCCCGGGAAGTTGTGCGACGAGATTTTCTATTTCGTTTACGCGATCGAGATGGCCCACTTCGTATTGCGGCATCGATCGTTCCCACTTTGCCACTTCAATAAAACGCGGATCTTCGCGGATTTTTAATAATTCACGCAGATCAGCTTCCACTCTCGTGGCAATTCCTGCTTCGTCGAGCGCAAAGATCTCCGGCTGTAACGCGCCGCCGGCAAAAGCACGAAGCAGGATGTGATCGTCTGGTGCGCGACCCAAAAACTTCACACTGCTGAATGTGCACGCGATTAAAGATCGCTTTTCGATGAAAGGCACAACAAAGCCAAATCCATTGAGCGGGTGCATGATGGCTGAACGCCGGTAAGCGAAGTTGATTGTCGCTGTCGACGCGTACTTGATCGCTTTCAGTTTTTTTGCGAGTTGGTCGCTCGTGTCGCTTAACAGCGATGCCGCAATGTGTGCAGGAACAGCCAGGCAAACAGCGTCCGCCTGAAGTTGTTCGCCGGTGTGCGTTGTGATCGTCCAGCTTTCGCTATCTCGTTTCAGTCGTGTCACACGTGTATTCAATCGAGTTTTGGCGTTGATCTCAGCGAGTGCGTCTACCAGCACTTGCATGCCTCGATCGAACGAGAGAAACAAACTGTAACGAGCACCACTCGTGCCGGTCTGTTGAGCGCGGCCCTGGCGCAACATCGCGAGTATCAGACTCCGGTGCTTCTGTTCCATGTCGAGGAACCGCGGGAGGGTTGCGCGCAGGCTGAGCGTTTCGGGATCGGCAGTGTAGATGCCACCGACCATTGGTTGGGCCATACGCGCGAGTGCTTCTTCTCCGAGTCTGCGCCGCACAAAGCTCGCGAGGCTCTCATCGCCGTTTGCGCTCTTGCGTGGCAGAAACAGATCGGCAGCCATACGCATCTTGCCCGCGAGACTGAAGATGTCGCTTGTGATGAACGGCCACATGCGCGACGGCGCCAGCAGTTGAAATCCTTCCGGCACGGCTCGCAACTTACCGTTCCTGACGATAAAGCTGCGCCGGTACGTTTCGTTTGTTTCAATTATTTGTGATTCGAGGCCGAGACGCTTTGCGAGTGCGAGCGCTTCTGGTTTTTCAGAGATGAACGAATCAGGGCCGCGTTCGAGTAGGAAACCGTCGCGATACTCCGTTTGAATCGTCCCCCCCAGTCTTCCAGTGGCCTCAAGGAGAATGACTTCTACTGAGGGGTTAAGTTCGTGAACACGATGCGCCGCAGCGAGACCTGTGATACCACCACCAACTACGACAATCCTGTTCATCCTGCAAATATCCTGTTAATCCTGTCTAACTAATCCGACAACAATCCGGCGCGCAGATATTCTCCGGAACCCTATTCTCAATGCGCTCGAGTATCAACGCGCGAATCATCCTCACAAACGCCGGATGTGTCCCCGCAGTCGAAGCCCTAACCATCGTCATTCCCAACTCTCCTGCCACCTTCTGCGCCTCGAAATCCAGATCGTAAACCACTTCCATGTGATCCGAAACAAACCCGATCGGCGCCACCACCACGTTCTTTACACCCTCGTTATCAAGCGTCCGCAGATGTTCAGTGATGTCTGGTCCAAGCCATGGCTGCGACGGCGAGCCGCTGCGGCTTTGATAGACGAGTTGCCAGTTCCTGATCCCAACGGCCTTCGCAATCACACCGCCAACGTCGGCCAGTTGCAGAGCGTAATCACAATTCACGGCCATCGATTCGGGAATACTGTGCGCAGTGAAAACGAGATTTACAGCAGCGGGCTCTTTGAATTCGCTCAACGCCGCGCGAATGTTGTCGACATTTGCTTCAATAAACAGCGGGTGATTGTAGAACACACGCAGCTTCTCGACGCGCGGCGCGCTTGGTCCAACCGCTGCCTGTGCGTCACTGATGTTTTGACGATACTGCCGGCAACTCGAATACGAACTATAAGCAGACGTGACAAACGCCAGGGCATTCTTGATGCCGTCCTGGGCCATGCGGGCAAGCGTGTCGGGGAGTAGAGGATGCCAGTTGCGATTGCCCCAGTAGATCGGCAATCGTGGACCATTCTGGTCCAACTCTTTTTCGAGCGCCGCAATCAGATTTCGATTTTGTTGGTTGATGGGACTGACGCCGCCGAACATCTCGTAGTGGTGTGCGACCTGAAGCATGCGCTCGCGTGGGACATTCCTGCCGCGCAAAACGTTTTCGAGGAAGGGCATCACATCATCCATCCCCTCCGGCCCGCCGAAGGAAACAACTAGCAGCGCATCATAATCCGTCTTCATCCGTTAAAATCCGTGTACCATTTCAACCAACTCGATCACATTCTCCACCGGTGTCTCGGGCAAGATCCCATGACCCAGATTGAAAATATGACCCCGACGACCACCTGCCTGATCAAGAATTCGTTTCGCCTGCGCGCGTAGTACATCCTGCTTCGCAAACAACACTATCGGATCGAGATTCCCCATAATCGCGACGTCGTGACCTACACGCTGCCACGCCTCATCGAGTCGTACACGCCAGTCGAGTCCAATCACATCGCCACCGGCTTCGCGCATCAGCTCCAGCAGCGCTGCGGTTCCCGTACCAAAGTGAATTACCGGCACGCCCTTCGAGACATTCCCGATCACGCTCTGGGTGTGCGGCAGGACAAACTCGCGATAGTCATCTGGACTCAAGCATCCGACCCACGAATCAAACAACTGCACCGCCTGCGCCCCCGCGGCGATCTGCGCGTTGAGATATTTGACGAGTGCTCTCGAGATCAACGACATCATCGCGTGCCACGCGCCCGGATCGTCGTACATCAAACGCTTCGTATGGACGTAATTCTTCGACCCACCCCCTTCGGTCATGTATGACGCGAGTGTGAACGGCGCACCGCAGAAACCAATCAACGGAATATCAGGTTTGAGCGCACTACGTGTTTTTCTAATTGCCTCATAAACAAACTCCAGCGCATTCGGATCCTCAAGCTCTCTCAACTCCTCAACATCAGACGGCTTTCTTACCGGATTGTGAATCACCGGCCCTTCGCCTTTTGCAAACTCGAGCTCGATCCCCAGCGGCTCGAGAATCAACAAAATGTCAGCAAAAATAATCGCCGCATCCACACCCAACCGCTCAACCGCCGTCACCGTAACCTCAGCCGCGAGCTCCGGATTCTTACAAAGCTCCAGAAACGTCGTCCGCGCGCGTACCTCCCGATACTCGCGCATATACCGTCCCGCCTGGCGCATCAACCAGATCGGCGTATACGGCACCGCCTCCCCCCGGCACGCCCGCATGAATGGACTGTTTTCGAGTGATTGAGTCAAAGGAAGTTGATTATATAATACGCCGGTAATTCTAAGCTCATCGAGGGTATACCTCCGTGCCCAACGTCAAAACCGCCCGCAAAGGCGTCTTCATCTCCTATGCGCGAAGCGACGGTGAAAAATTCGCCGATCTTTTGCGTGAGCGATTGCAGACCGAAAATATTCCACTCTGGCAAGACCGCGTCGGATTGGAAGGCGGACGCGACTGGTGGCTACAAATCACATCGGCACTAGATCAAGTCGAATTCATGGCGCTGGTGATCACGCCGAATGCCTTGAAGTCTGAAACTGTTCGCAAGGAATGGCGCTACGCACGACAGCAAGGTGTTTGCGTTTATCCGATCAAAGGCGCACCGGATCTGGATTTCGAGACTCTGCCGCGCTGGATGCGAAGTGCGCATTTTTATGACCTGGAGCATGAATGGCAGAAGTTCCTGAATGACCTCAAGACTCGTTGCCAGACCAAGCGTGTCCCGTTCATGGTCGAAGATCTGCCTGAAGGTTTCGTGCCACGACCTGGTGAATTCGATCAGCTCCTGAAGTTACTAATTGATGAGCGGCGAGAAGAGCCAGTAGCGATCACCGCCGCACTCAGAGGCGCTGGTGGTTATGGCAAGACAACATTGGCAAAAGCGTTATGTCACGATGAGCGAATTCAGGATGCTTTTGACGATGGAATTCTCTGGGTGACGCTCGGTGAGAATCCGGGAGACCTAACTGGTCGAATTGAGGATCTGATCGTCACGCTAGGTGATGAGCGACCCGGTTTTACAACGCAGGATGCAGCAGTTAATCGCCTAAAAGAATTGCTTGTCGACCGGGATATCCTGATCGTGATTGACGACGTTTGGGATCGCGCTCATCTCAATCCATTTATGCAAGGCGGTCCGCGTTGTGCTCGACTGATCACCACGCGAAACTTCGACACTCTCCCCGCTGGGGCAGCAAGAGTGCGGGTCGATGCGATGCAGCAAGACGAGGCGACGACCCTGCTCGCAGCTGGTCTGAATCAGATTGATCTCAACGACCCTAGATTGCGGTGTGAGTTGCGAGAGCTTGCTTCACTATTAGGTGAGTGGCCACTGCTCTTGCGTTTAGTCAATAGCGCTTTGCGTAACGGCATCGAAAACGAGAACCAATCCGCTCACGAAGCGATCGGTTGGATCAATAAAGCCTTAGACAAGCGCGGGTTGACTTATTTCGATGCGCACAATTCGGAAGCCCGTCATCAGGCGGTGGCCCGCACCATCGGAGTCAGTCTCGATTTGTTAAGTCCAGCAGATCGGGAACGCTATGGCGAGTTGGCGATCTTTCCTGAAGACGTGGAAATTCCACTCGCAGCGCTGGAGAGGCTGTGGGGCAAGACTGGTGGGCTCGATGACTTCGGCACCCAAGAGCTATGCAGCCGTTTGAACCGGTTTTCTTTATTGTGGAGTTACGACGCCAACGAGCGACGAATTCGGTTGCACGACGTGGTGCGCAAGTTTTTGATTGAGCAGCAAGGCGACCGGCTGCCGTCGATCCATGTGCAACTGCTTGAAGCGCACCGAGGTGGAGAATTGGCTCGGTGGGCCGACATGCCTACCGATGAGCCTTACCTTTGGGATCAACTCGCATACCATCTCGTCGAAGCCGGACGCGGCGATGAACTAGTGGAGACAGTCAAAGACTGGCGTTATCTGGTCGCGAAGACATTGCTACGCAAGTCGCTCGCGGTGGAGGCGGATTTGCTCTCAGCGGAGAAGGCTATGGTTAACGACGATGCGTTGCCGTTACTACGGCGCAACTTCGTGAATTCCGGTCATCTTTTGAACCGATGCGAGACGAGAGATGATGTTGAAATCACTTTGTTTACGCGCCTGCAACATCTGGACGATTTGAGGCTGCTTACGAATGATCTCGAACAGCATTTGAAACGTCCATGTCTTGTACCGGCCCAGAGATTGCCTGACCTGCCACATCCAGGGTTGTTGCGGACGCTGATCGGCCATGTGGGTTGGGTGAACGGCTGCGCAGTAAGCGCGGATGGCGCGACGATCGTCTCGGCTTCGAATGATAACACCCTGAAGGTGTGGGATGGGCGTAGTGGCTCAGAGCGCTTAACCTTGAGCGGGCATGCGCGTAGGGTGGGTGGCTGTGCGGTGAGCGCGGATGGCGCGACGATCGTCTCGGCTTCGAACGACAACACCTTGAAGGTGTGGGATGGGCGCAGTGGCGCGGAGCGCTTAACCTTGAGCGGGCATGCGCGTGAGGTGCGTGACTGTGCGGTGAGTGCGGATGGCACGACGATCATCTCGGCTTCGGAAGATCACACGGTGAAGGTGTGGGATGGGCGCAGTGGATTGGAGCGCATGACGCTGTACGGGCATGCGGGTGTAGTGAATGATTGCGCGGTGAGCGCGGATGGCATGACGATCGTCTCGGCTTCGGAAGATCACACGGTGAAGGTGTGGGATGGGGGCAGTGGATTGGAGCGCTTCACGCTAAGCGGCCATGAGGGGGTGGTGGATGGCTGCGCGGTAAGTGCGGATGGCACGACAATCGTCTCGGCTTCGAAAGATAACACGCTGAAGGTGTGGGATGGGGGCAGTGGAGTGGAGCGCTTAACCTTGAGCGGGCATGCGCGTGGGGTGAGTGGCTGCGCGGTGAGTGCGGATAGCGCGACGATCGTCTCGGCTTCGAAAGATCACACGCTGAAGGTGTGGGATGGGTGTGGCGCGGAGCGCTTTACATTGAGCGGGCATGCGCGGGTGGTGAATGGCTGCGCGATGAGTGCTGATGGCACGACGATCGTCTCGGCTTCGGAAGATCACACGCTGAAGGTGTGGGATGGGGGCAGTGGAGTAGAGCGCTTAACGCTTAGCGGTCATCTGAGTGGGGTGCTGGGCTGCGCGGTGAGTGCGGATAGCGCGACGATCGTCTCGGCTTCGAAAGATAACACGCTGATGGTGTGGGATGGGCGCAGTGGGGCGAAGCGCTTAACGCTGAGCGGACATGAGGGTTGGGTGCGAGGTTGTGCGGTAAGTGCAGATGGCGCGACGATCATCTCGGCTTCGTATGACAGAACGCTGAAGGTTTGGGACGGTCAAACAGGGAAGTGCTTATCGACGTTACAGGTCGATGGTCCGCTCAATGGCTGTGCCTGCTCCGCTAACGGTGAAGTAGTCTACGCCGCAGGACCTCGCGGGATCTATTTCCTCCGCCTCGTACGCTAAGCCCTAAAACCAGCCACGGATGAGACGGATCAAGAACCGATCGGCGCGGATCGGTTCCCAATCCGTAAAATCTGCGGCCGAACTTTCCTCCCAATTCTCACGTTCAACGCAACGGATCGCCCCCGACTGACACTAACTACCAATAACCGCTCTCAGATCTGTTTTCAGATCTTGGTGTAAAACGGCGTTAAGTACTACAATACGCCCCAAATACCGCCACGTCCGGCTGCCTTGTAAGAAACTTGTCACAAGTCAGTAACTTGCGGTGTTTGCACTGTTGAGAGAGCGGTGATTGATGAACGGACAAGCTAGAGCTTTGATCGAGTCCATGCCTAACGACATCGGGACTGAGGCGGTAGGTCCGCTCAGTTTCGACGAAGCGTTTACCCTCCATCACCGCGCCGTTTTTCGGACGGCTAGAGCTGTTGTTCGCGATTCGGCTATCGCCGAAGACGTGACGCAGGAAGTGTTTCTAAGACTTTATCGCAATCTCAACGCTACGCCAGGCGAGGAATTATTGCGGGCGTGGCTTTTGCGCGTGACTCTTAACGTCGCGCGAAACACCTTGCGGGGTCAAAGCCGCTCGATGGTTCGCGACAACGAGTATCACAAGAGCACGTTTGAAGACGGCATCTTTGCCGACGCACCGGAAGAAGACTACGAACGCCGTATGGCAATCGAGGAAGCTCGCCGCGCGTTGGACAAAATCAAAGAGCCGATGAGAAGTTGCCTGCTTTTGAAACAGCAGGGACTCTCCTACCGCGAAATCGCCACCACGCTGTCTCTAAAAGAGACAAACATTGGCAGCCTGGTAGCACGCGGTCGCAAAGAGTTTGCGAGGGTTTACGGTAAGATCGGAGGCAAACGATGACACGGTGTTTGGACGAGGTAAAGCTGCAAAGCTATTTCGACGGTGAACTTTCCCTCGACATGATGGAAAGCGTCACGTCGCATTTGGCTTCATGCGTAACTTGTGCGGCTGCAGCGCGCGAACTGGAAGAGGAATCGGCATTCGTAATGTCGGCTTTGGCCGCTGAGTTTGAGACGAGTGTGCCAACGGAAAGTCTGCGCCAGCGCATCGACGCGGCAGTTTTGGGCGAACGGTTGGCAGTTGCCGAAGCAACGCAGAAAACCTCCGGTCTCGCAGCATTTTTCTCCGGTCTACTTAACTTCGGAACACAGCGAACACTCGGTTATGCGAGTTTGGCAGTCGTGATGGCGTTTGCCGCGATCTTTGGAGTGGTGAAATTACGAACAGCGCCCGCTGAAAACACAGCGAGCAAGTCTCAAATTAACAACCAGGTCGCAGGTATTCCACAGACTCCCATCGTTGTTAACAACAATTCCGACGCTGCACCTAATGCGCTAGCTCAGGCAGTTGCTTTGCCGAAAGCTGGAACTGAAGGAGTTAAAGGAAAGTCTGGAAACGAAGGAATTAGAGGAAAGTATCAGCAGGTTAAATATCCGCAGTCCGCAGCAGCACCGAAGCCGACTCCAGTAAAACTGCTTCCGGGTGAACGTTCTTACCTGCAAACCATCGCCAAGCTCGATTCCACCATTAAATCCAACCAAAAGGGTATGAGACCTTCTCTCGAGGTTGAATACCAGCGCAATCTCGCAGTAGTCGATCGCGCCATTGCTGCTACTCGTAGCGCGGCAAAGAGCAATCCAAATGATCCCGACGCGGCCGATTTCATGTTTGCTGCCTACCAAAGCAAAGTTGATCTCCTCAATACCATAGCCGACGCACGACTCGGCGGAGGTCGCGGACACTGAAAGGGCCGGGTTCTAAGTTGAAAAAGTTGTTGTTCGCAGTTTGTGTAGCCGGCCTCGTACTCTCTCTCGCAGAGGCCACCTTAGCTCACGACGAAAAATCAGATACAAAACCGGGCGAAAAGGTGGAACGCTCGCTCGTCGTTCACGCCCAGGCGACTGTCACGCTGTGTGTTGCCTCCGGGACGCTTCAGGTACGTGGCTGGGAAAAGAATGAGATCCGCGTTCGCTCAATCGACGCCACGCAGATCGACTTTCGACGCATCGACAAGGTCAAAGATACGTCCATCCCGCCCGCTCGTGTCGACGTGATGGTGCTCAATAAGAGTACCGGCGCCAATCCGAAGTTTGATTGCCAGGCAATTGCCGACGTGGAAATGGAAGTTCCGGCGGGCGCAACCGTTCAGGTCCAGACTCGTGATGGTGACATCATCATCGCTGGTGTGGCAGGCGCTTACGCCGGGTCTCAAAATGGTGACATCGCGATCGAGCGCGCGACCAAACTCGTCGAAGCAGGTAGTGTTGGCGGCAGTATTGTATTGAAGAATTCGACTGGTCGAATAAATTTGAGCTCGGCGGGTGGAGGCGTTGAGGCCAGCAACATTCGTGCTGCGAGCGAGGATGACACTTTCGACGTCGGTACTGTAAGTGGTGATATACAACTGGATCGGGTCAGTAATCCAAAGGTAACTGCCAAGACGGTTAACGGAACCGTGATCATGAGCGGGCCGTTGGCGAAGTCAGGCTGGTACGGGTTTACTAACATGACTGGCGATATCGTTTTGGCGATGCCGCACGATGCGTCGTTCCAGTTGAATGCGAAAGTTTCGGACAAGCACCACATTGTTTCTGATTTCAATTTGAAGTATTTGAGCGATGCGACTCCGCCACCGCCACCGGCTGTAATCAAGCCAAGAACTCCGGAAGCTAAAGGCAAAACTCCCGAAAGCAAGGGAAAAGCGCCGACTCCGCAGCCAATGCCTAAGACGGGTCCGGTAATCGCGCCGATCGTGGTTCAAAAGCCGACGCCGGCGCCGTACGTGCTCAGGCGCGTCAGTGCAGTTTTTGGATCCGGAGACGCCACGATCTCCATCGCCTCATTTGGAGGCACGGTCCGCCTCAAGAAGATCTAGCCACAAAAACAGCCACAAAAGGCACAAAAATCACAAAAGGCACAAAATCGATTCCAAGATAAACGAGCCTTTTTGTGCCTTTTGTGTTTTATGTGCTTTCTGTGGCTTTTATTGTCACAAGGTGGCGGGGGTTGGTGTTCTGACTATAGAGCAACGCAGAAGGGCCGGGGGTGGTTGGAACTAGTAACTTCAGAACTGATTGCTCTCGGTCCTAAAAAAGAGGTCTTACGGAAAATGAACAGCACGGGAAATAAAAAGTCGGGATATCTGGTGGCGCTGCTTTTGGTAGTTGGCCTGGCGGCGTTTTCGAATTCAATGAGAGAGTTGGCTGAGATTCATCGGTTTACTTTCGATACCAGCCGCTTGATCGCGCATTATGTTGCCCCGGCTGAAATTCCGCAGTTAGTCGTTGCTAAGCTCGATAGTTGTGACAGTCGTCAGGCGGTACCATCCGTTGAAGTCGAGTGGCTCGAAGATGTAGAAGGAATAACGGAGCCCGGTGTTCAACTGACGGTTCCTGCTCCGCCTGTGAAGGTCGAACGAGTGGCGCCACGTGTAAGAGTTAAACCTACCGAAATTCAACTAGCCAAAGTGGACAAATTAAGACAGTTTGAGTTTCACGCGACACCATTCGAGTTTAAGATCGCAGCCGATGACAACGACTCGGATGCACCTGTTCCGGTGCAGTTGCCGATGACGATGTTCAAGGCGAAGAATCGTAAACACAACAATGTATTCAGACTCAGCACTCGCGATCGTGAAATGATTTTGAAGACGTTGAACCGAAGTATTAATCTACGCACAGCCAGTTAATAATTTCTTATACGGAAACGAGAGAGAGACGATGTTAATGAAACCCCTCATCAGCGCAGTATTGCTGAGTGTTGCTTTGGCCAGTAATGGTACTGGTTCGCTGGCCGCAAACGGCCGACAAGAGTTGCGGCCGGTGCCGCAGGTGCCCGCGACGGATTCGACATCCGCAGTCAGCGAATCGGGTGAGTCCGGTGAAGAAGTCCGCGAGGAGTTTCATCAAACCTATCCAATATCACTAACAGGTCGCGTGAGTCTTGAAAACATCAATGGCGACGTTCAGATCAAAGTTTGGGATCGCGCGGCGGTGCAGGTCGATGCAGTTAAAAAAGCTTACCGAAGAGATCGTTTAGCAGAAGCGACAATCGAAGTTAACGCGACTGAAGAAAACATCAGAATCAAAACCGAGTATCCCGACGGACCACAAAACTTCCGCAGCGGCCAGGGCCGTTACGACAACCCCGCAACGGTTGAGTACACCTTGACTGTTCCCCGCAAAGCCATCCTTGAATCGATCGAACTCGTGAATGGTTCGTGTGATATCGATGGTGTTGAAGGCAACGTCAAAGCATCATCGATCAATGGACGTCTCAATGCTCGTGGTCTGCAGGGTGAAGCAAGACTCTCGACCATCAACGGCCCGCTGAATGCGGTTTTTAATCAACTCGACGAGTCGAAAGCGATCTCGCTGGGATCAGTTAACGGCAATGTCACGCTTGTGATTCCGTCAAACTCAAATGCATCAGTTCGCGCCGGCACGGTTCATGGCGGTATCTCGAGTGACTTCGCGTTGAAGGTGAAGCACGGTGAGTACGTCGGACACAGTATGGACGGCCAAATCGGTACGGGTGGTCCAAAGGTAAAACTCGGAAACGTCAACGGAAGTATCAAGGTATCGCGCGCGCAGGATGGTCTTCCGCTTAGCCCGGCAATGTCGCTTCAGGGTGCTGCCGGCGCACAGGACGCAGAGAGAGATGTTGATGTAGATGTGAATGTTTCGGTAGGCGAGAATGTGCGAGTTAGAGTTGACCAGGCACGTATCGCTTTAGAAGCACAGCGGACCGCGCAACGTGAGGTTGATACCGCGATGCGCCAGGCACAACGCGAGATCGAGCGTGCACAGCGTGAGATGATCCGCGAACAGGCTCGCGCTCAACGAGTGGAGGTCATCAACAAAGCCCGTGGCGGCGTAGATTACAGTCGAAAGTTCACGGCGAAAGAATCGCGTACGTTTGCAGTCAGCGGCTCGCCGCGCGTTACGCTTAACACTTTCGATGGCCAGGTAACGGTACGCGGGTGGGACAAACAGGAAGTCAGTTTCACCGCTACCAAGTTTGCGCACGATGAAGCTACTCTTCAGGAAATTTCAATCCAGTCCCAACAACAAGGAGAGGCGGTCTCCATCACCGCCACCAACAACGAACATGCAGCCCAAAGCGGCAGCGTAAACTTCGACGTTTACGTGCCACGACAATCAACTCTTCACGTTTCATCCGGCGATGGTGCTCTGAACCTCGAAGGAGTCAAAGGCCAAATCACGCTTCGTTCGGGCGATGGTCCAATCGAAGTCGCGAATGGCGGCGGACAGCTTCAGGTTAATACTGGCGACGGTGTTATTCGCGTCATCAAGTTTGACGGCCAGGTCGACGCGCGCACTGGCGACGGCGAAATCGCTCTGGATGGAACCTTCAACGCAGTCACTGCAAGAACCGGCGACGGTCAGATTTCTTTGAGTGTGCCAGCCGGGTCCAGCTTCACGATTGAAACCAACGCTCCGGATGAAATCAGTAATGAGGGTTTCATTGTTGCAGAGGACATAACTCCTTCTCCACGCGTCAAGCGCTGGAGAATCGGCAACGGCGGAAAGGTGTTCATTCTCAAAACCGGCGACGGGAAGATTCTTTTGAAACCGCGCCAGTAAATCCAGGTAGGTCGTGGTGCTTGGAAGAGGTCAGTACCGAAACGCGATAGCGTCGGGTGGTACTGATAGCAACACAGACCCGATGCTACCGCGTTTCGGTACTGACTGTATCCAACTATAGATATTTAGCCTGCCTCTGGAAGATTCTTTGGAGCGCGTGCGTCCAAATGAGCGGGAACCTTTCGAGCAGCTTTCGAAACAAACAAGACCGCATTAGTTTCTAAACTGCGACTAGGGAAACGTCTTTCATGAAGGCCGCATTGCTCAGCACTGCTCTGATCTTACTCTGCTGTCCGGCGGTCTATTCACAAGTTCCCACACAAACAGCCACTCCACAGCCGTCGCCCGCAGCATTCACAAGCGAAAAAGTCGCCGAAAAGACAACGCCAACGGAGACCGCGCCCGTGAAGACCGGCAAAGCCGCGCTTGTCTTGCCACCTGAAAAGGCGAATCCCGTAAAACTTGTTTTGTTTGCGAAGCCACCCGTAATTGACGGCAAGCTCGACGACGAAGTGTGGAAAACGGCTGTTGTCCTTAAAGATTTCTATCAGATCCAACCGGGCGACAATCTCATTCCGGAGAATCGCACCGAAGTCATGCTCGGTTACGATTCGCGTTTTCTCTACATCGCTTTCCACTGTTACGACGACCCCGCGAAGGTTCGCGCCAACATTCCCAAACGCGACCAGATCTGGGACGACGACTACGTCGGTATTCTCTTCGACACTTTCAACGATCAGCGACGCGCGTACGAGTTTGACTTTAATCCGCTTGGTGTTCAGGCGGATGGCATCTGGACCGAGGGACAAGGTGAAGATTTCAGTCTCGATCTCGTGATGGAGTCGAAGGGAATGGTCACGGAGGATGGCTACACGATCGAAGTCGCGATCCCGTTCAAGTCGCTGCGTTACGTTGCGGGAAAAGACAAGTTGTGGGGAATCCATTTCTGGCGCCGCACCAAGCGTCTGAATAACTCGCTCGACATGTGGATTCCGATGGACCGCGACAAAAACAGTTGGCTGGCCCAGGCGGGCCATTTGACTGGTCTCGAAGGGATATCGACCGAACGAACTCTCGAACTGATCCCGAGTCTAACTGTCTCAGAAACCGGCAAACGAAAAAGTGCGCTCCCGTTTAACGCTGTCGCCGGCACTTCCGATCCCGGACGCTTTGTAAACGAGCCCATCGATTTTGATCCGGGCTTAACCGGCAAATACACGCTCACGCCGACAGTTACGCTCGACTTCACTCTGAATCCTGACTTCGCGCAAGTCGAGTCAGACCAGTTAGTGGTCACTGCGAATCAACGCTTCCCAATCTTCTTTGAAGAGAAGCGACCGTTCTTCCTCGAAGGCATCGACATCTTCAATACGCAAATCGCCGCTGTTCATACACGCGCGATTGTCGATCCGGACTACGCGGTGAAACTCACCGGCAAAGTGAATCGAAACACGTTCGGCGTGTTACTGGCGTCCGATAATGCTCCCGGAAATTTCAATGAAGACGATCGAACCAATCCAAATGTGTTTCCCGGGATTCAGAGACTCGTCGACAAGAACGCAGCGGTTGGTATTCTGCGGTTGAAGCGCGACATCGGTAAGTCTGACTCGTTCATCGGATTTCTGACGACTTACCGTCGCTTTGTTGATGAGTACAACGAGCTCGGCGGATTTGACGGTCGCTTCCGCATCAACAAGCAAACGACCTTTAGTTGGCAAGTGCTCGGCACTCACAGCCGTCATCAATTCTTCTTTCCTGAAGAAGGCAAAGTTCGCGACGCCAAGCAGAACGGTTTTATCTACGCCATCGATTACAACCAGAGCGGCCGCCACTTCGGACACGAGTTTTCGATGGTGGGCCGCACGCGTTATTACGTCGCTGACGTCGGTTTCAATCGACGGCCCAACACCAACAATCCCAACTGGTTCATACGCTACAACTCCGAACCCAATGCGAAAGCCAAACTGATCTCCTGGCGCGTCTATACAGACTTCAACGCCAACTTCGACTGGCAAGGCCGTTCGCAAAACTTCAACAACGAAACACAGATGCAGATACAACTGCGACGGCAGACTTATCTGGGCGTTGGTGTTGACAAAGGTTATGACCGCGTTTTCGAAAGTGAGTTTGGACCAAAGCGACAGCCGGGTTCGGATTGTGTTGTCCAAAATACATGTACGTTCGCAGGCGAGGATAACGAACGATCAGCGCCGACGACGGGTCTGTATTTCTTTGGTGGTTCGACTCCGAGCAAGAAGTACAACTTCAACTTCTTTGTGAACCACGTTTGGGGTGCAATGGATTTTGATTTTGGCGCCGGACCGAAGTTTCCGCGTGTGAGTCCGCCGGCGCTTGCTGCACAACAGGCGCAAGAAGCCGGACTCTGCAACACGAGTCCTGAGCCGCCTGTTTGTCGTTCGCCGCAGGATCCTGGACCAGGTGATTTCTGGCATTTCGACGGCGGCATCACGTATCAGCCAACGACCGCACTCAATGCACGGTTGAGTTACATCAAAGAGCGACTTACACGTTACGACACCGGGCTGCTCGCATTCGACCAGAACATTGTTTCGCTCCGCACTACGTACCAGTTCACACGTTTCATGTTTGCGCGTGGGCGTCTCGATTACGACACGCTAGCTTCGAATGTCAAAGGACAGTTTCTGCTGGGTTGGACTCCCAATCCGGGCACGGCGTTCTACGTTGGCTATAACGATGATCTAAACCGAAATGGATTCAGTCCGTTTAACGAGCAACTCGAACCGGGCTTCCGTCGTAATGGAAGAACGTTCTTCATAAAGATGTCTTATTTATTCCGTCGCAGTTTTTGATCCTGTCGAACGTACTGTAGGGGCGGCCCTCCGTGGCCGCCCGTGGTTTGTGAAGGTA
>DATEIS010000090.1:0-4062 GCA_035278765.1 Pyrinomonadaceae bacterium
AGAGCTACAGCAAATATTCCTGCGCCAAGTCCAAACACCCAAAAAAAGGTTGCTTTGGAAATATCTAAAAGAAAGTCTCCACATGCACACAACAAAAAGCCTAGTGTGAGCAACAGTGGTCCCTGCAAATACCACGAAAGCAATGCCAGGAATAATGCCGGCGCAGCTTTGACTAGGCCTCGAACAATATAAGGTACTGATTTCGTGATGGCGTGTTGAGTCGAGAGTGCGAGCACGACCAAAACGAAGAAGAGTATGGTCCACGAGAACGAATCTACCAGTAAGAGTTTGAACGGCATCGTAAGAGGCGGGAGATCTGTAACGCGTTCCTGATTCTACACGGGCTTAAACAAGTTTCTACGGAGTGAGACTGCGGAAAAAGAAAAAACAATCACCGCGAAAGGATAATAACTCGTCAGAGCGCTTAGGATATTCACATAGCCGGGACGAGTGAGTCTGCAATCGACCATGAGTGCAAGAGCTGGATTATTCGAGATCAGTAAAACGTATGCGAAGTAACCGATGATGCAACCACTAGCAAGCAGAGCGATCGTGTTGCCCCACCATCGATTGGTTCTTAGAAAGATAGCAGCTACAAGCAGGATCACAGGCTCGCGCAAATAATCCAACGCCGAATACCCAAGACACATACCGCATAAAAAACTCACCTTCGAGTACATCATGTATGCGGTGATGAAATTGAAGATGGCCCAACCCAGCAGGACTGATCTCACGTCAACCAAATAGCGGCGCACTAAGCCAGGTTGTTGCGTGTGAGAATTCATGTACGAATTAGACCTCGGTCGGTGGCGGGCTGTCCAGCGAAACAACGTTGTCCTCGTCGTGCCAGTCTCTGCGGCAAAAACGACACTGCTTCGCCAACGAAGTTCTCAACGGCATTCCACAGTAAGGACAGGGCGTTGGTTCCTTCGTCGGCTTTGGCCCGTCGCTGTGGTTGACCCATACCTTCGCCCATACCATCGGACAACCAGTTGCCTCCCGCAGTTCAATCATTGCCATTACGCGGCGATTCTCGCGGATGCATTGCCGAACTCGTCGTTCAGCAGCTTCCGGGAGGTCCTCAAACACGGGAATCCTCGCGCCACATTCATGGCACAGCGGACCGCGCTCCGGCAACTCGTCCTGAGCGGCAAGAACTTCAGCTCGTGAATAAGAATCCTTTTCCATAGACTTGAACGGAAGATGTTACCCACATAAAACTCCATTCTCAAAACCGCGAGCCAAGGGTTTATTCGGGCGAAATGTTTGAAACCTTACACGACTGTCCTCCGTAAACAACCCTTCATCCGCATGGATAAACTCATCAACCATCCACACAAACGAAAGAGGTGTTTTATGCGTTCACGCCGCACGATCGGCCTGCTGATACTTTCCACTCTATTGCTAATCGCGCTCGCGGCGCCGGTTTGGGCGCAGAGCCCGCCGTTGATTGACCGCGAGACGTTCTTCGGCGATCCAGAAACTACCGGCGCTCAGATCTCCCCTGACGGGACGTTCATCACGTTTATCCGGCCGTTCAAAGGCACGCGCAACGTTTGGGTGAAGAAAACAGCCGATCCATTCGACAAGGCGAAACCAATCACGGCTGATACAAAGCGGCCGATCCTTTCTTACTTCTGGTCGCGTGACGGAAAGTACGTGCTATTTTTGCAGGACAAAGCCGGCGATGAGAATTACAACGTATACGCAGTCAACCCGGCGGAGACGCCTGCCGCGGGTCAAGATGTGCCTTCAGCGCGCAACCTCACCGAGGTAAAAGGAATACGCGCGGTTATCTATTCGGTGCCGCGCAATGAGCCCGACGCGATGTACGTCGGTTTAAACGATCGCGACGCTGCATGGCACGATCTCTACAAAGTAAAAATCTCCACCGGCGAGCGCACGCTGATTCGAAAGAACACCGAACGCATAACTGCTTATTACTTCGATCTCAAAGATCAGCTCAGACTGGCAACTCGTTCGGCAGAGAACGGCGACACGGAAGTGCTGCGCGTCGATACGGATAAGTTCACTAAGGTTTACAGTTGTAACGTGTTTGAGGCGTGTGGACCAATTCGCTATCACAAAGACGGCGAGCGAGTCTACTTCCAAACAAACAAAGGCAGCGGCAACGATCTGGTAAGTCTCGAACTATTCAACCCGGCGACCGGCAAAGAAGAACCGGTTGAAACGGATCCTTTGAAACGCGTCGATTTCGGCAACGCGATGTTCTCGGAAGTTTCCGATGACCTGATCGCCACTACGTACGACGACGAACGCGAACGAATTTACTGGAAAGACAAAGGCTTCGAGGCTGATTACAAAAACCTGCAGAAACAACTCCCCGGCAAGGAAATCGGTTTTGTGTCGTCAACCGCAGATGAAAAGTTGTGGATCATCGCAGCTAATGCCGATACTGATCCCGGCTCAACCTATCTGTATGATCGCACGAGCAAGAAAGTGACGCTTCAATACCAGATACGAGAGAAGTTGAACCGCTCATATCTCGCGCCGATGAAGCCAGTCAAGTATCCATCGTCTGACGGATTGGAAATTCCTGCTTATCTAACGCTACCAAAAGGTGTGGAAGCCAAGAACCTTCCTGCGGTGATTGTTCCGCATGGTGGTCCATGGTATCGCGACAGTTGGGGCTACAACGCGTTTGCACAGTTTCTCGCCAATCGCGGTTACGCTGTGCTGCAACCGAATTTCCGCGGCTCGACGGGTTACGGCAAGAAGTTTATCGATGCCGGAAACAAACAGTGGGGCGACAAGATGCAGGACGACATCACCTGGGGTGCGAAGTATCTCATCGCTCAGGGCATTGCGGATCCGAAGAAGATTGGGATCATGGGCGGATCGTATGGCGGCTACGCGACGCTCGCGGGCGTTGCGTTTACACCTGATGTTTACGCGGCCGGCGTTTCAATTGTTGGACCATCAAATCTGATCACACTCCTCGAATCGATTCCGCCTTACTGGGAACAGATTCGAAAGCTCTTCTACGAGCGCATGGGTGATCCGAACACGCCCGAAGGTAAGGCGCAGTTGTTGCGGCAGTCGCCATTATCTTCGGCTGCGAAGATCAAAACGCCATTACTCGTGATCCAGGGAGCTAACGATCCGCGTGTTACGAAGCGCGAGTCAGATCAGATCGTAATCGCACTGAGAGATCGAGGTTTTCCAGTTGAGTATATGGTCGCGCCGGATGAAGGGCACGGCTTTGCTCGTTCGGTGAATAACATGGCGATGTTTGCGAGTGCGGAGAAGTTTCTCGCGAAGTATCTGGGCGGGCGCTATCAGGAAAGTATGACGCCTGAAGTGTCGCAACGGCTGGGCGAAATCAATGTCGACGTAAAGACAGTGACGATGCCAAAGGCAATGACTGCATCTGCCGAGCTTCCGAAACCGGCGGTCGATCTGCGGCCAGGTACCAGCAACTACAAGGCAACCATTGCGGTCTCGGGGCAGGAAATTCCGCTCACTCTGAAGATGGATATCAAGGAAGAAAATGGAGCATGGACTGTCAATGAAACTGCTCAACTTCCGCAAGGCGAGATCGTCGACATCAGCACGATCGAAAAAGGAAGTCTGTTGCTGAAGCGTCGTTCGATTAAACAGGGGCCACTGACGATTGAGATGGATGTGGCGCCGAATAAACTTAGCGGCACGACAGTCATGAATGGTCAGTCGAAAGCGATTGATGCGGATCCCGGTGGTGCGTTGTTTGCCGATGGCGCCGGTGCGTATGAGGTGCTGGCGTCGTTGCCGTTGGCTGACGGGTACAGTTTGAGTTTCCGCAATTTCGATGTGATGAAGCAGAAGCCGCAGATCAAGCAGTTGAAGGTTGTTGGGACGGAAAGTGTTACGGTTCCGGCCGGCACGTTCAACGCGTATAAGGTGGAGATTGTTGCGGCGGACAATGATGCGGATAAGCAGACGGTTTGGATTGATAAGGCAAGCCGGAAGGTGTTGAAGATTTCAGCAGTGTTGCCGAGTTTGAATGGCGCCGTGCTGACGTCGGAATTAACCCCGTAAAGGAAATAGGCACTTCGGAACGTA
>DATEIS010000091.1:0-2972 GCA_035278765.1 Pyrinomonadaceae bacterium
GTTGGTGATTACGAGGGCGCTCGTTCAGCGCTGCGGAAGCTCTGGACGAGGATCGGAGAACGACCGAGGCTGGCTGAGCTTCCCAACGATACGCAGGCAGAGGTGTTGTGGAGAGTCGGCTCGTTGTCTGGCTGGATCGGAAGTGCGAACCAAATTTCAGGAGCGCAGGAGTTTGCGCGCGATTTACTCACAGAGAGTATCAATCTGTTCGAGACGTTGGGGCAGCAGGACAAACGAGCTGAGGCGATGGGAGACCTGGCGCTCTGTTACTGGCGTTCAGGGGCGCAGGATAATGGACGTGCGCTGTTTCAACAAGCTTTGGAGACAGCGCAGACGCCACAAACAAAGCTACGCACTTTGACTAACGCGTCGACAGTCGAGATTTCTTCGGGTCGTTATACGGATGCTCTCACCCTGCTCAATGACGCCGCTCCTTTTCTCGCGGAGGTTTCCGATGACGCGAGTCATGGCCGTTATCACTTGCAACGTGGACTTGTATACAGAGGACTTGGCGGGACAGAGAACCTGGACCCTGCCTTAATCGAATACAGCGCGGCGAGCATGCACCTCGCGAAGGCCGGTCACGTTCGGTACCTGGCAGGCGTAGAGAACAACATCGGGTTTATTCATCTGCTCCTGGGAAGAACAACAGAGGCACTGACTCATCTAGACAAAGCGCGCGCGATCTTTGTCTCGCTGAAAGACTCTCGCATGGTGGCCCAAGTCAACGAGACACGGGCCAGGGTCTTCCTTGCTCAAGAGCGATTCGCGGATGCGGAAAGAGCGATATTCGATGCGATCGCAACTCTTGAGAAGGGCGAGGATTCATCCTTACTTGCCGAGGCGCTAACAACCGCGGGCAACATTTGTGCGGGAAACGGAAAGTACGACCATGCTCACGAGGCGTTCAATCGAGCCTCGGACGTGGCGGCAGCGGCTGGAGATACTCACTTAGCTGCCGTGGCCCAACTGAGAATGATGGAAGAGCTTGGAGGCGTGCTTTCCAGAGCCAAACTGCTGGCCTCATACCGCAGGGCTGATCAGTTTGTCGGTGACGGCGCGAGTCAGTCGGAGCGCGAACGTTTGCAGAACTGCGGTCGCAGAGTTTTGGATACACTTGAGAAACTGGACAGCGTTGAAGAAGAATTGATTGGCGGAACTTTGAAGGAAGAGAAAAATCACTATGAGGCTCGGCTCATTGCGCGAGCACTGGAACGGCACAACGGCAGCGTGACGCCCGCGGCACGTGATCTCGGGCTGACTCATCAAGGGCTTTCGGACATCATCGACGCCCGGCACAGCAAAACACTGGCAGGAGCTCGACGACCAAAAAGAACTCGCCGCAAATCCATTATCTCGAAAAGTACGGGGCTAGATCGACGCATGCCCGATTAACGAGAATTGGACTTGGAACGCACGATACCGGATGCGGACAAAAGAACTCCCAGGAGACTTGACGCTCTCAAAACTGCGCCTTGGATTAGGCCGATGGATTCCTCAATTCACTGGCACACATCTCCTCTGATATGCAACTGCACACCTTGTCGCATGATCTCATTTCGACAATTTCCTCAAATGAAAAGAATTGTATGTGTGCGGCACTCTTGCTGACGGCTGTTAATCTCAGCATCGGTCTGAGGAGAAAAGTGGCGGGACGTCGTCCCCGCACAATAGGCAGCGAAGTCGGAGGCCGTTATTAGCGGCCTGCCGACCCTCACCCCAGCAACAACCACTAAGCTAAGGCATTGTGAGTTTCGAAGTCCTTAACTAGTTATCAAAAAGTTATTAGAAAAAGTTTGCAGGGATGATTGGTCCACATAGGGCCGGTAGTTGACCTGTGCTGCAAGTGGTGAAAAGCCCCAAAGCAGCCACGAAAAGAGGTTTGCAAAGAAACACAATAAAAATCTTGACACACTACTACGTGATCATTAATATCCATCTTCCTCTCACCAAGGACACTCCAGAGAAATTTTCCAACTTCTTTCGTTTCAGGGCGTTTTGCTGTTTCGTTGGATTGTTTTCCATGTCGTTAGTTGATTCGTTACGTTCATACCGAGATCGTAAAAAGCTTCCTGAACGTGCAGTAGTGAGTATGGACCATAGCGCATTGCAGATTTAGCTCGCGCATGGAGATTAGCACGACAAGTAATGGGTAGTTGAATCTGCCGATTTTCAGGTAAGGGTGTGTTTCTTCCATAACATCCGAAGACCGTCGTTTTATCGATTAGCTCACTTTCGGATGTTCAGTTCAAAGGAGTCCGATATGTTAAAAACCCTGTCTCATGCGATCGTCTATCTCACTACAACAATCGTTTGTTTGATGATTTATGTAGAGCCGAGCATTTCATTTGCTTTGAATTCTAAGATTCAGCAGCAAGAAGTAAGAACGATAACCGCGGACACGTCAAAACGCACAGAAGTTCCAAAGCAAAATAAACAGGGCGATAGAGCCAAGAATAGCGCTGCGCCGCAAACACCATCGCCTGCGATGCTTTGCTCCCTGGGGGTTCTGTTGCTTCTCGACGATATCAAAAAGGTTCAAGTCATCGCTTTCAATGGTCCTGCAAACGCTACTGTCAACTTCGCAACAACGCAAACTAATGCGGGCATCATTGGTATGTCTCATTCCTCTACCGGTCCTTTTGTCGCTTCCATTGTGGTTCCTGTACAGCTCGATGGAAACGGCAACGGCACCAGCGACATTTTCTATGTGCAGGGACTTCAGGTAGGGACTACAGTCCTCTTCGCAACTTCCGCTGAAATGGGCCCGACGACGACGCTCGATTATGAAGTACTTCCTCAATGTAACTGTCCACCTATTCCTATCGTGCCCTAAAAGAGCTGCTGCCCTGGAGATTGCTGGTGGGTCTCGGGTTTATCCACGGACATGTTGACATAGCTGGAGAGATCAAATGTTCGAACCGACGAATCGAAAAAATATCATGAGAATAACTAGACTAAGTTTCGTCTTA
>DATEIS010000092.1:0-8361 GCA_035278765.1 Pyrinomonadaceae bacterium
GAAAAACTCAGTCTCTGCTGCCAGTCCTGACACGGTGGTTTCACTCTCAGCGCCCTTGTACTTCTCGCTGAACGACTTGTAATCAAAGAGTACCGCCGGTACCTGCTGACAGTTAAATCTTGAAATCAACTCGCGCAAGCCGGCGTTTGCTATCTGTTTGTAATGACGCGCCATCGTGTGTGGCGCACGCTTGAGAGAATCGGCCAGCATGTCCGCAACCACCAAAGCACGCGGTTCACTCAACACGTCAAGTCGATAGCGAATCTTCAGGTAATCTTTCCAGGCTTGCGGCCCGCTGCCGGCTTCGATCGTCGTCTCGTCCCAATTCACAAATTCCTGCACATGCAATCGATGCAGAAGATCTTCAAGTTCTGCTGCTGTTATGTGTAGTCGTTTACGCCAGATCTCAAACGACGAAATCTGCTCTTCGCCGGCGGCCGCTTCCCAGAGTAGCCGGATTAGCAAATGTCGAGTGTCGAGTCGCGGCGAGATTTCTTCCAACAGGTCTGCAAAGTGACGGTGGATATGACCACCAAACAATTCATCGACGTAGAGACGTTCGCAATCAAGATATGACAGCAATGGTGCGTGTTTCTCGCGCGCTGCCTGAAGGTAGATGTTGATGAAGAATGGACTCCCGGCAAACTGCTGCACGATCAAATCGCGTGCGGCTTCACTGGTCGATACCTGCTGGCGACGTGCGACATGTTCCACCAGCTTCCCTGCTTCTGTGGCATCGAGTTGTTCGAGACGCAGCATGTCGAGCAGTTCGAAGTTGTAGTTTGCGTCGTGTGCGGCTTCGAGGATCTGGCGGCGCAGTCCGGCAAGAACAAATGAAAAGCCGCCACGCGCAAACACTCGGAGTACTTCGGTGCCGAGCACGACGGCGCCGTTGAGATACTCGGCGAGTTGTGAGCCGTCGAGCATGACGAAGGGACGTCCGCGTACTGCGGGAATGCGTTGTGGTGCTCCGAGACAGAACCGCACTAGAGCTTTGTCGTCGTTGCTGAACCGCAGGCGGTTGTACGACTCGACGAGTTGCTCGATCCATTCGAGATCGGTGGCAGGCGCCAGTTCGACAAGGTCATGTAGTGTTAAAGGCGCAGCGGAAACAACGGGTTCGTCGCGGCGATAGGCGATGTATTGCTGGAGAAATGTGTTCAGAAACTCGATCGCAGCGCTTACTGCGGTAGTTTCGTTTCGCGTAATCGCGAAATAAATCGGGATAACATCGGTGCGACGATTGAAGATCTGATCGTAGGCCTGACGGAGAAGTTCGGAGACACCCGCAGACGGCTCCATGAGCAGCAGCAGACCTCGACCCGCTCTGGCGGGTTCTGCTTGCGCCATGATCCGGTTGAGTTCAGCAGCACGACCAACAAAGTCCTGCTGGATCACTCGCCCGAGAACGCGGCGGAAATTTTCGCTACGACTGCTCATATAAATCCGTCCACAGATTACACAGATGATTCCCCGTAAAACTCCACACGATCTTTCCCCATGCTCTTCGCCTGATACAGTGCTCGATCCGCGGCGGCGATGATGTTTTCCGGCGTGTCGACATTCTTCGTAAACGTCGAAACACCCACACTGATCGTCACCCTTCCCAACGGCTGTGATTTTCCGTGTGGAAAGTGCGTCGTGGAAACACGATGCCTGATGCGATCTGCAATCACACCTGCTTCGGACATGGCGGTTTGCGGTAAGAGGATGCAGAACTCTTCACCACCGTAACGCGAAGCAACGTCCACCACGCGCAACGCCCCTTTCAAACAGTGTGCCGTGATTTGCAGCGCGAGATCACCCGCCTGATGCCCGTTCTTATCGTTGTAAGCTTTGAAGTCGTCGATGTCGATCATCAGGAAACTCATCGGAAAGTCGTAACGTTTCGAGCGATTGAGTTCCTCGGCCAAACGCTCTTCAAGATAGCGACGATTCGGGAGCGCGGTGAGCGAATCCGTGATCGACATGAGCTGAAACTCAGTGGCGCGTTCCTGCCACTCGGCGCGTTCGAGTGCGAGCGCTACCTGTGGTCCAATTATTTCAAGCAACGACAAATCGACTTCGTCGTAAGTGCCGCCACCTGATTTGTCTGTCACATTCAGCACGCCGACTTTTCGCCCGCCAATCGTGATCGGATAACTGATAAATGAGTTTGTCTTGTAGTGACGCTCTGCCGGCGCCGGCTTGCGGCCTGCCATGCGCAGATCCGTAACCATCACGGCTTTGCCCGTATCGATGACTTCCCCTGAAACTCCTTCGCCCACGCGAACAGGCGACACTGATTCCGGCGCCGTTGAAAGCCCGCTTGCGGCTTTCAGGATCAACGCGTTCGTGGTTTCGTCAAGCACCATCAACGAGGCGCGTTCCGATTGCAGCAACTCCTTTGAACTCGTGATGATCGAGTTGTAAGTCTTAACCGGATCAGCACAGCTTATTCTTTCGAGAAAGTGCTGCAGCGAATTTGCAAAACGCGAACGATATTCCAGTTCGCTTCGTAACCGCTGCACTTCGAGTTCGAGATCCTTGTGCGCATTCGCGGTCTCCTTCTTCGCAACCACCTGAACAGTTCCTGAACCATTCGACGATGCCGTTTTCTGTCGCCGCGCGGCGCGATCGACTCGTTCCGCTAATTCGCTGAGGCGTTGCGGTTCGGAGAAAAGAATGTTTACAAAGACTTTCTCCGACGCGATGTCCTGCAAATCACCTGTGCGAAAGCGCTCCATCAGTTGCTGATAGTCCGAACTTTTTATAAACGCCCGGCCCCCAATGACTGCCAGGTTTCGCTTCCCACCAAGCTCAACCGGCTTCGCAAAACATGAAAGTCCCGCGTGACACTTATATTCAACAACGTCGCCGGCTTTGACCGCTCGTGCATGCGCGGCGCCACAATAAGGGTCGCAAAGTCCGACGTGTTCAGGGGAACTCTGAAAGGCATGGCATATCGAGTTGTTGTTTGACACCACCACAGCGGGAGGCTGGTGGCCGTCAACAAGCAACAAGGCCAGCGCCGACGACTCCGCAAGTGAATCCTGGACTTCTGGCCAGGAGGGCGGGGCGTCTTCGCGATGTTCCTGAGGACTCAGGGCAATGGGGGACTTATTAACCATCAGGATCTGGGCGTTAACCACGTGGCATAGAACAACTTAGCAGACTGCCACGGAAACTGAGCTTCCTTCATCCGCACATGAGGGAGTTTACCTTAGTGCTAAATGATTAATAACCGGGGGCTTTCAATCCACAGATTACACAGATTGGCTTATAGACTCTGCGTAATCTGTGGATAGTTTTGCTTTATTAAGGCAATCCAGGTGCGGCGCCAGGAGCCACTTCCTCGATATGAGGCTGCGCCGGACTGATTCTGATACATGCTGCGAAATGTGCTGGCTTGATCTCAACTAACTGAGGAACCACCTCCTTGCATGCGGCAATCGCGTAAGGGCATCGTGTGTGAAACCGGCAACCGGATGGAGGATTGATCGGTGAAGGCACGTCGCCCTCGAGCATTATACGCTGCCTGTTCGCTTCGACCTGAGGATCTGGAACCGGTACCGCGGAAATGAGCGCCTTCGTATACGGCATGAGGGGCTCGTCATAGATTGTCTTCGCGTCGGCTATCTCGACGAGCTTGCCGAGGTACATCACTGCCACGCGATCTGAAACGTGCCTGATCGCACGCAGATCGTGTGAGATGAAAAGATACGTGAGGTTCTTTTCACGACGCAGCTTCTCGAGCAAGTTCATTATCTGAGCTTGAATCGAAACGTCGAGCGCGGAAATCGGCTCGTCGGCGACAATGAAGTCCGGATCGACTGCAAGGGCACGGGCGATACCTATGCGTTGTCGTTGACCACCGGAAAACTCGTGCGGATATCTCTTGATAAAACGTTTGCTCAGTCCGACAGTTTCGAGCAACTCCTGAACGCGTTGTTCAGCTTCCTTTCCGCGCGCGAGCCGGAAAGTCTCGAGTGGTTCACCCACAATTTGGCCTACCGTCATGCGCGGGTTGAGCGATGCATACGGATCCTGAAAGATTATCTGAAGATGACGGCGTTGTTCGCGCAACTGTTTTTGCGAAAGTCGTGCGAGATCTTGCAGGCGATAGAACACCTGACCGGAAGTCGGTTCAGTCAGACGCAGGATTGCGCGTCCGAGAGTTGACTTGCCACAACCTGATTCGCCAACCAGTCCCAGAGTCTCTCGTTCTTCAATATCCAGTGAAACTCCGTCGACAGCTTTCACAACGCGTTTGACCGATTTGGGATTGAAAACCTTTTCAATTGGTCCACCACCGCCGAGATCGAAATGCACTTTTAGATCTTTAATCGATATAAGCGCGCTCATGCTGGGGTACCACCTGACTCGCTATAAACTTCCTGCGCGAAGTGACAGAGCGAATGGTGATCCGCGTTGAGCTGAACAAAGGGTGGAAACTCTCGCTTGCAAATGTCTTCCACGCGATCGCAACGCGGCGCAAACGGACAACCGGGCTTGAGATGTGCGACGTCGGGTGGCAGTCCCGGAATCTGGTACAACTTGCCTTGTTCGGCAGTCGGATCGGGTACTGATCGAAGCAGGCCTTTGGTGTATGGATTCCCCGGCCGCGCAAACAACTCGCTCGTGGTAGCTTGTTCGAAGATCTTTCCTGCGTACATCACGATCACGTGATCCGTCATTCCCGCGACCACGCCGAGATCGTGAGTTATGAGAATCACGCTGGTTCCGGTCTCACGTTTGAGCTTCTTGATGAGCTCGAGTATCTGCGCCTGGATCGTGACGTCCAGCGCCGTCGTCGGTTCATCGGCAATCAGGAGCTCCGGCTCACACGAGAGCGCCATCGCGATCATGACGCGTTGTCGCATACCGCCGGAGAACTCATGTGGATAACTGTCGGCACGCGCTTTTGCGTCGGGAATGCCGACCGTTTCCAACATGCGAACTGCATGAGCCCAAGCTTGTGGCTTTGTATGGCCGAGGTGAAGTTCAGTCATCTCCATTAGTTGTTTGGAGATCTTCATGAACGGATTCAGTGAGGTCATCGGATCCTGAAAGATCATGGCGATGCGGCGGCCTCTGATCTTGCGGATGGCTTCGTTCGACACCAGCAACAGATCGCTGCCATTGAAAAGTACTTCGCCCGATACGATTTTTCCTGGCGGCTCGGGAACCAGACGGATGATCGAGAGATTGGTGACTGACTTTCCCGATCCGGACTCACCGACGATTCCGAGCGTCTGGCCACGCTTGAGCTCGAATGAAATGCCGTCGACGGCTTTGACGACTCCATCGTCTGTTTCGAAGTAGGTGCGGAGATTTTTGACTTCGAGAAGATTGCCGTCCGAGTTCATACTGTTCTCATCTGCGGGTCCAAAGCGTCCCTCAAGCCATCGCCGAGGAAGTTCAGCGAAAAGAGCGTCAGCGCCATCGTCACGCCCGGAAAGATCAGTTGCCACGGAAAGATCGCGATGTTTTGAATTCCGTCTGAGGCAAGACTGCCCCATGAAGCGAGTGGCGCTTGTACACCAAATCCAAGAAACGAAAGAAACGCTTCAGTCAACATGATCTGCGGAATCGTCAGCGTTGCGTAGACGATCACGGGACCGAGGGTATTCGGAATCAAATGTCGAAAGATGATCCGCGTGTTTGATACGCCAGTCGCCCGGGCCGCCAGTACAAACTCCTGATTCTTTAACGACAGCACCTGGCCTCGAACAATTCGCGCCATCGTTAGCCACGAGACTGAACCAAGGGCGATGAACAGGAGGATCAACTGTCCTCGCGGCGTTTGGCTGCGAAACATCGACAACAGCACGATGACCACGATCACGTACGGTAATGAATAGAGTACGTCGACAACGCGCATCATCACATTGTCCACACGCCCGCCGATATATCCCGCCACCGCGCCGTAAGTGACACCGATTAATAACGACACGAGCGTCGATAGTACTCCTACAAACAACGAGATCTGCCCGCCCTGTAGCACTCGTGCGAACTGATCGCGGCCCGCATTATCGGTGCCCATTGGATGTGTCCAGGTAAATTCACCGTTTGGACCAGTAAAAGGCGGAAGCGAACGCGTCAGGTTGATGTTGTGTGTGGGGATGTAGTCAGGTGTGAATCCGAAGATCCCCTTGATCACCGCCGGTCCAATGATCGATGCGATCGTCACGATCACCACTACTACCAGACCAAGAACCGCAAGTTTGTTTTTCAAAAGACGACGCCATGCATCGCGCCACAGCGACGTCCCACGCACAAACGTTCCCACCTCGTCCGGATGCACGTCGGCTTCTGCCACCGCCATCTCCGGTCCAATGTGAACCAGGTCTTCTTGATCTGGGTTCGGTTCTTTCGACATCCTCGTTGTGCTTAGTGCTTTTGTCCTTAGTTCTTTGTCAAAGTACCAAGAACAAAGCACAAAGTTCAGCTACTGATATCGCACTCGCGGATCGAGATACGCGTACGCAATATCAACCAGTAAATTCATCAGCAGAAGCGTGATCGCAATAAATGCAACGATACCGATAATCAACGGCTCGTCGCGATTAAGTGATGCCTGAATAAAGTAATTTCCCAGTCCCGGCAACGCGAAAATTCTTTCGACCACGACTGTACCAGTCAACAGAAACGCCAGCGCCGGTCCGGTGTACGAGATCACCGGCATCAACCCACCGCGTAACGCATGACGAATGACGACATCGCGCTCACTCAGCCCCTTCGCTCGCGCGGTGCGGATGTAATCTGACCGCAGCACTTCGAGCATGCCGGCGCGTGTCAGTCGCGCGATGTACGCCATGTAGAGCGCCGAAAGCGTGACTACAGGCAGAACGAGGTTACGACTGGGGAAACCCTCCCAACGCGAAGGCGGCAACCAATAAAGACTGAGCGCAAAGATCAATACCAGTATCGGACCAAGAACAAAGTTAGGTATGGAAATACCAAGCATGGCCAACGCCATCGAGACGTAATCGTATTTCGAATTTTGTTTCAGTGCAGCAATCGAACCCGCAGTGACGCCCACGATGAGCGCAAGTAAATAAGCAAGAATTCCGACTGCTGCTGAAACTGGCAACGAACGCCTGATGATGGTGTTGACGGATTGGCCCTGGTAACGCAGCGAGGTGCCGAAGTCGAGACGAACAATTCCCCACATTGTTTTTCCGTATTGCTGATACCAGGGTTTATCGAGTCCGTACTTCTCGCGAATCGATTTCTCGATGGCTGGAGGGAGTTGTTTCTCACCGGAGTAGAAGTTTCCGGGAGCGAGTTTTATCAGGACCCACGTAATTGAGATCACTACGAGGATCGTGGGGATCGTTATGAGAAGACGTCTGACAATGAACCGGAGCATTCGTTAATGAGTGTTCGCGTTCACGGGGCTATTCTGCGTCTAAACTCGGTGTACTGTAATCCCACTTGGCACGATCGCGTTCGATGTAGACATACTTCCACGGATACAACGACCCGGGATTCGGATACATGCCTTTCACATACGGCTTCTTCATCCAGTTCACTGACGGCGAATCGATCGGGATGATTGGCTGGTGCTCAATCAGGTACTTTTCAGCCTCAGCAAGCAAATGATATCGCTGCTTCTCGTCGAGAGTCCGATTTGCTTTATCCACCATTTCGACAAATTTCGGATCCTGCCACCCAGTGCCACTCTCGCCGTTTGTGTAGAAGAGGCTCAGAAATGTGAATGGGTCCATGTAATCGGCACTCCACGAGCCACGAGCGAAGCCTTTGTAGTCGAGCTTCTGTTTCGCCTCGAGGAAAGTCTTCCACTCCATGTTTCGCAGCGGTACAGTGATGCCGAGATTCTGTTTCCATTGCGCCTGAAACCATTCCGCCACTGATTTGTTTGCGGCCTGGCTGTTGTAGATAAACTCCACCTGGTCCACCGGAAAAGTTGGACAACTGAAACTGCCGTCTGCATTCTGCACTACCTGGTAACCGGCTTCGCCGAGCAGCTTGCGCGCTTCCGCGGCGTTGAACGTCGCACCTTTTGGTTGTTCATAGCCGGCGAACATTCCCTCAGGAGTAAAGGCAGTTAGCGGCTTAACGATTCGCCGCCACTCCGCATACGCTTCCTTGTTAATCGCGAGGTTGAATGCTCTTCGGACTTTGGCATCGTTTAGAGGAGGCTTGGTGGTGTTGATGATCAAGTATTCGATCGCCGCCTCCGCACGCTCCATGTAATCCTTCTTGTACTTCATGATGTGGAGCCACGCATTCGGCACAGCGTGGTTATACATCGCGTCAAGCTCTCCTACCTTGTACATGTTCATGACGGAGGTATTGTCGAGGATCGGGTAGAAGTAAAGCTCGTCTAGTTTTACATTCGCCGCATCCCAATAC
>DATEIS010000093.1:0-8879 GCA_035278765.1 Pyrinomonadaceae bacterium
CTACGCATCCTGGCGCAAATGAAAAAAGTTTGGGGAAACCGGCTGACATCTATCTTTCCACGCCAGGGCCATTACGCGTTGGACCCACACAACATTGCTAACTACCCGGCCGCCGACTTGACCGTTGAGCGTATTGGCGACCTGGTTGATTGCGGCGACCTGTCCACCTTGCTGGGCAAGGCCGGTAGTAAATCGTAAGAGGAAAGCGCATGAAAGTAAGTCCATTCGCAGGAAAGCCGCCCGAGCCAGGGATGCTGGTTAATGTGCCAAAGCTAATCACGGCGTACTATACCGATGTGCCTGATCCTTCGATCCCGGCACAACGAGTTGCATTCGGTACTTCAGGGCATCGTGGTTCATCTCTACAAAAGGCTTTTAACGAGTGGCATATTCTCGCCATCACGCAGGCAATTTGTCTGTATCGAAAACTGCAGCACACAGATGGTCCACTTTTTCTCGGCATGGATACTCACGCACTTTCGATGCCCGCGTTTGCGAGTTCGCTTGAAGTGCTGGCAGCCAACGGCGTCGAAGTCGTGATCGCCGAAGGGGACGAATACACTCCGACGCCCGTGATATCGCACGCCATCCTCACTCATAACCGCGGGCGAAGGACTGGACTCGCCGACGGAGTCGTGATCACGCCATCGCATAATCCTCCTGATGACGGCGGCTTCAAGTACAACCCGCCAAACGGTGGGCCGGCGGAAACCGACGTCACCGACTGGATTCAGGCAACGGCGAATCAGTTTCTCGAGAGTACTCTTCAAGGTATTAAAAGGATTCCCTTCGAGCAGGCACTTCGCGCCTCTACTACTCACCGGCACGACTTTCTCAGTTCGTACATAAGTGATCTCGCAAACGTTATTGACATGGATTCAATTCGCGGAGCGAAGGTGAACATGGGCGTGGATCCGCTCGGCGGCGCGGGCGTCCACTACTGGGCGCGAATTGCTGACCAGTACAAGTTGGATCTCACTGTCGTAAACGAGCTCGTCGATCCTACTTTCCGTTTCATGACTGTCGATTGGGACGGCCAGATCCGCATGGATCCATCCTCTTCTTACGCCATGACAAATCTGATCGGACTGAAGGATCGCTTCGACATTGCCTTTGCTTGTGACACTGATCATGACCGGCATGGAATCGTCACGCGGGATGCGGGTTTGCTTCAGCCCAATCACTACCTGGCGGTCGCTATCTATTATCTTTTCCAACACCGACCTAAATGGAACAACGCGGCGGCCATTGGTAAGACGATGGTCAGCAGTCAGATGATCGATCGCGTCACAGCCAAACTCGGCCGCAAGCTCTACGAGGTTCCGGTCGGCTTCAAATGGTTCGTGGATGGCTTGCTCGACGGCACGCTCGGTTTTGGTGGAGAAGAGAGCGCGGGTGCATCTTTCCTGCGTCTCGATGGCACTGTCTGGACTACGGATAAAGATGGAATTGTTCCGGCCTTGCTAGCGGCGGAGATCACTGCTCGCATGAACCGCGATCCCGGCGAGATCTATGACGAGCTAACAAGCGAGTTCGGAAACTCGGTATACACACGCACCGAGGCTCCAGCCACAGTGCAAGAAAAAGAGATTCTAAGAAACCTTTCTCCGCAGCAGGTTCGTTTGAAAGAGCTTGCGGGTGAACAAATTCAGACCATCCTGACGCATGCGCCAGGTAATGGGGCACCCCTCGGCGGGCTGAAGGTGGTGGCGGAGAGCGGATGGTTCGCTGCGCGTCCCTCCGGTACTGAGGACATCTACAAGATTTATGTTGAAAGCTTTCGGGGAACGGATCACCTTAGGCGCATTTTGGATGAGGCTCAAACAATCGTCAGCGATGCCGTTGCCAAAGCTGGTTTCCTTAAGAGCACGACGGAGGAGCGATATGACTGACCCAGGTTCGTAAGATTCTTGATTGTTATCGGAGCGAAAATCCAGGCGTTCTGACCAACCTGGCCAGGATACTCAATCACGGCAGGCTGGGAGGAACGGGCCGGATGATTATTCTGCCGGTGGACCAGGGTTTCGAGCATGGTTCAGCGCGCAGTTTTGCGCCAAATCCTTCCGCTTACGATCCGGCCTACCATTTCCAACTTGCCATTGACGCCGGCCTCAACGCTTACGCGTCGTTGCTTGGATTTCTCGAAGCGAGCGCCGCTGACTTCGCAGGCGAAATCCCGTTGATTCTCAAACTGAATGCCCACGATCTGCTGCACGAAGAAAAGGACCCACTCGGTGCGTTGACAGCTTCGGTCTCCGATGCTCTGCGTCTGGGGTGCGTCGCCATCGGCTACACAATCTATCCCGGCACGGCAGAGCGGCGTCTGCAATACGAGCAGTTGCGCGAACTGGCAAGTGAAGCCAGAGCCGCCGGACTCGTCGTCGTGGTCTGGAGTTATCCGCGCGGCGGCGGCCTTAGCAAAGACGGCGAAACTGCCCTTGACGTGATCGCTTACGGCGCGCAAATCGCCGCACTACTCGGAGCGCACGTCATCAAGGTCAAAATGCCTACCGCGCGCCTTGAACTACCCGATGCCCGGAAAGTTTACGAAGATCAAAAGATTCCGCGCGACACCGCGGCGGATCGTGTTCGTCACGTCGTACAAAGCGCTTTCAACGGACGGCGCATTGTCCTCTTCTCCGGTGGACCAAAAGAAAGCGATGAAGCCCTTTTCGCCGAAGCGCGCGCGATCCGCGACGGCGGTGGATTCGGCTCAATTATCGGGCGGAATTCCTTCCAGCGGGACAAAGCGGCCGTTCTGCGCCTCCTTGATGAGATGGTCCGTATCTACCAGGAGTAAAGGCAGGAAAACTTTTGAGGAAGACAGGGTCCGTTCGCCCGCGATGCTATTGGTTTCTTTCCAGGAACTGTTTCAGAACCAATGCCTCATTGTGCTTTTCATCTCGAGCTCCATAGATTAGCGTAATTGTTCCTTTCCTGGCTTTTTCCTTCAGCACTTTTATCAGATCATGGTGATGACCAATCTCCGTTTCATACCGTCCGCGGAAACTTTTCCACTTGTCCGGATCATGCGCAAACCATTTTCGCAGTTCCGTGCTCGGAGCGATCTCTTTCAGCCACAGATCAACGCTCGCCTTTTCCTTAGTTAGACCGCGGGGCCAAAGCCTGTCAACGAGAATACGCAACCCATCATCCTTGTGCGGTTGCTCGTACGCTCTTTTTATCTTGATATTCATCTCTCCCCTTGACGCCTGGCTCAGTAGCCTGAAAATTCCTCTGTTCGAATATTGTCATCGTCGACTCCTGCTTCATTCAGCGTTTTACGCATCGCAGTCACCATTGCTGCTGGGCCGGCGATGTAATAAATGGGCAGTGTGAGATCACCAATGTATTTAAGGAGCATGGGCTTCGTGATGTATCCTGTTTCGCCTTCCCACTTACGGCTTGATTTTTCCATCTCCGTCATCGTGCCGACAAACGTGTAATTCGGGTTCTTCTCCTGTGCTTCCATCAGTTGGTCCAGAAACGCAGCGTCTTCCGGCCGTCGGTTGGAATAGAAAAGAAAAATCTTATGAGGAAGATTGTCGTGAGTGGCTTGAAGAATGATGCTTCTAACAGGCGTTACGCCAATGCCGCCGGTGAGAAAGACCGCTGGGGTTCTCGAGTTGTTGTGAAGTGTAAACGAGCCATAAGGAGCATCCAGCGAAACTTCCGTGCCTACCTCCATTGTTTTTAATACCCGCTTGAATGCGGTATCACGCATTCGAGTCGCAAACATGACATCACTTTCATAGGGAGCACTCGCCAACGAGAACCCCCGTATGTTGCCTTCGGCGTCGGTTTCGGCTGGATTGATCAGAGTAAAGTCACCAAATTGTCCCGCCTTGAAGACAAAACCTCCTGGCTTCTCAAAATGGAATGCCATGGTACCATCGGCGACTTCCTCTATTCTTTGCAATATGGTTTTGTAAATTGGCATTTGAACCTCCTCTTATGTGCGTTCGAATGATTTCCTTAGAAAAAACATTCAGTCAATCGTTCATTCTTTGCGTTTCGCTCGGGCCGTCGATCGTTACGCAGCTCTTCTTTTGCCTCTACTCAAATTCCTGGAGTATCTACTCATGTCGTCGTCAGCGGCTTCTCTGATGGTGGCGGTCTGCATCTCCGCATCTCTGGCTTGCAAATTCGAAAAAGCTAACACCATCATTAGCCCGCATATCGCCAGGGCCGACACCACGTAGAGGACAGCTACTTGTTCCTCCAACAACAACGCACTAACCGCAGCCGCTGCAAATAGCCAAAAGAGCTTTCTACGACGTCGTCTCTGTATTTTGATTTTGTCTTGGTGTCTCATTGAACCAACCTCTTTCGTTTGTTTTGATGGTGCACTCATGTCGGTGCTTCTTCCTCGCCTCTTAAAATTGGTGAGTGCCTTCACTTGAATTCATTGCTCAATTGCTCAGCATTACGATTACCAGCATATGGTCGATTCAAAGACGACGAAAGCGTGTTATCACGCGCGCATGGCAGGTGTTTTCAACGTCCTTTCCTTCGGAAACTCTGAACGGATAATCCGGAACCACCTTTGAAGTGTTAACACCTGTCATTCTTGAGTGTTAACACGCTATTCGGCACCGAATTTCCAGCGTACGTTTGGGATCCTACAGAGGCTGGACGCTACCAATCTGGAGGGCAACGATCGATCTGCACGAGCTTCGTTTTGAATAACTGAACCCAATTGCATTCTGGGGTATTGGACCAGTGACCAAACTGGGTTGATCGATACACAAACAAGGTAGATGAGGATGACTAGCGAAATCGTCTCGTCTTGCGTTATCTCCCACCGCAAAAGCAACGCATCAGCCAGCTTGTTCGGTTGAAGCCACGCTGTTCGTGGTCAGTGCATGGAAGGCCCCGTTAGTCTAAACGCCACTGATGTATGGTGATGTCCACAGGACAAAAATTGCGGCAATCATGAGAAGTACAGTGAAACCAATGTTACCGAGATGCCATTCTTATAAGCTCTATCCGTGAACTTTAGTTTCTACTCCGCATCAAGTTTGTAGATTACTTTGGAGTAAGCCAATGCCACAGTTGAGTCGTTATAGATTCGTATAGAAGAAAACGTCGATAACAAAATAACCGCGAATGTAAGAGCGACCTTGTGAAGCGCTGTAAAGCTGAAGTCCTTACCATCTAAAGCTATAACTCCACCCGTGCTACCAACTAAAAGTGTTACTCACCCCGCTAAAGGCGTTCCATTGTCGCTCTCGTCTAGACATTATTTCTTCGGCTAATTTCTGACGAGCAAACTTATACTTCTCAAAATCTGTGATCGTTTCACAACGACGGCTCCAACCAACTGTCTGAGCCTCCTTTAAAAAGGGGCCTGCTTCAACACCCGATCCAAGGAAGAAAACAGTGTCAATTCCTTTCTGATTAGCTCGTTCACAAACTGCTGAGAATTCAATTGATCTCGTGCGTAATATGGTTGAACTCGACGTCAGGTTCGCTGGTCGGAAAAAATGTCGCTGATGCTGTTACAGTGAAAATGAAAAGACAAGCTTTTCTTTGCCTTCCCGACCGTTCCAGCCGACGTTTCCGCGGCGGGCGCTTCTGAATACAGCGGCTTGCTGCAACGAAACAAGCTCGATGTGGGTTCCCGAAGAATGCTTTGACAAGCCAATGTAGCGGCTCGCTGAGGTGATGGGATGCCGCAAGAAAAACAGCCTACGAGTCCGTTGTAGCTGAACGTGAGAAGCTCCTGCACGGTCAATCTTGCTCCTGAGCGATCTTCGATCAAATGGTTCCCCTAATGGTGCATTTTCGCGGTTCTCGAGTTTACACGGCTTGTCGTTCGGCACGTACAAATAATCGAGCACAAACTTGGGTTTGCGAGAGCTGACTCTTCGGTAGGTTCCAGCCAGTGTCACATTGAGTCCAAAGCCACAGCTACCTTTTTGCTCTACTTCCAACACGCCCCTGGTGAAATTCATCGTGATCAGACATTCCTTTTCCGCCTCATTCGGTTTGAACGTGGCTTGGTTTCCTTCGATGATTGCGATGCTCTGGCCTTCGCCCATATTCGTATTCGTGTTTTTCGTACCATCTGCCAGAGGGTAAGTATAAAGTCCGATAAACTCAACTTTAAGTCGTTGTTTACCAAGTGCAAGGATCCTGATCGTGCCGCTCCTTGACTTACCAAAGCTGTACCGCCAAGTACCATTGACTTGCGCGGCCGTAACAATTTTAGGCTGCTGAGCAATATTGGTCTGGGGCAACCCAATGCCGACCCAGAGAATGGCAAGTGGAAGAATACACTTCATGGTCTAATGGTAAGGTCCAATTTCCCCTTCAGTCTCCTACTGGTGTTCGCGTCGGCGGTGAGGGAGAGTGCTTTAGTCCATGCTGTTTTCGCTCCATCCTTCTGCCCCAGTTGCTCGCACACGTCTCCCAGATGCTCCCAGCTGAGACTCGAATGCGGATCTCCCACCACACTCTCGCGGAGATAGCGTTGCG
This sequence comes from Pyrinomonadaceae bacterium, assembly GCA_035278765.1. Taxonomy (GTDB): domain Bacteria; phylum Acidobacteriota; class Blastocatellia; order Pyrinomonadales; family Pyrinomonadaceae; genus PSRF01. The sequence goes on from DATEIS010000093.1 coordinate 6,481, forward strand.
CCTCATCGTAGCGGCCGAGTTTGAAAAATGCCCACCCGAGACTGTGTAAGAAGAGAGGATCGTCTGGGTGTGTGGAGACTGCACGTTGAATAAGTTGCAGAGCTTCGGGGAGATTTTTATTTAGCTCGATGAGGAAGTAGCCCACGCGGTTGAGCAGATTGGCGTCGTCAGGTGCTCCACGCAATGCGGCACGGTAAAAGTCTTCTGCCGCTTCCAGTTTTCCCTGAGTTTTGAGTGCCTCGGTGCGATTCTCGTAGCTGGTTGGGTTCGTGGGATTAGCACGGATAGCTTCATCGAAGTCAGCGAGGCTACCAGCTATATTGCCCTGCTGGAGTTTCAGCCTGGCGCGCGCAGGAAAGACGTCAACTAACCGCGGTACGAGATCAAGGGCGCGATCGAAATCGACCATGGCTGCGTCGTAATTCTTCTTTTGGTAATGAGCAAGGCCGCGGCTGTAATACGCTTCGGCGTAATAGTTGTCGAGTTCAATCGCTTTCGTGAAGTCAGCAATGGCGGCGTCGTAGTTGCGGTTGTCGAGTTGAGACACACCTCGCTCGTAGTAGTGCTCCTGGGCATACTCCGAATCAACTTCTATGGCCTTCGTGAAATCGGCGATAGCAGCGGCGTGATCGCCTCTGGCGCGATGTATTATGGCGCGCCGCTTATAAGCTTCAGAGTATTGCGGGTCAAACTCAATCGCCTTGGTATAGTTCTCAATTGCCGCGTCAAAACGTCCCTGTTGGTATAGGATAATGCCGTGCTGGAGATAATCGCCGGCCTCGTCCCATCGCGGACTCCCAATGCCGGGGCCTGATGCTCTCCCATTCACAGATGACGGGCGCTGTCTTTCTTTAACGATTCTATCTTTTGCCATCTTCAGCAAGGCCGGTTGGATTCTGGCTTCGCTCTCTGGTTCGACTTGCAGCAGTGCAACGGCAACGGCAACGCGAACGGACTCGTCACGGTCATTGAGAGATTTAACCAAAACCGGCACAACCTGTTTTGCACCTGGTCCAACCCGGCCGATAAGTCTGGCTATCTCGACACGATGCCAGGAAGGCAAATCGCAACTCAAAATTTCAGCGAGCGCGGGTACGGCATCCTTAGCACGATCACCAAAATCGTTGAGGGCCCAGATCGCACCGGTTCTTTCCCCGGGATTCTTCAGGTCCTCAATGAGTACAGACAGTGCAATGCCCGATGCAACTTCTACTCGGCCGAGGGCGCCTGCGGCCGCGTGTCTAACGCGGGGACTCGGATCTTTCAGCAACTTGATCAAGTTCGTAGTCGTGATCTCACTGTCCCACCCGATCGATTTGAGAGCGTCGGCCGCATATACACGAACATTTTCAGCTTCATCACTCAATGACGCCGTCAAAGCGGGTGCGGCGGCCCGAGCCTTCGGTCCTATCTTTTCCAGTCCGCTGGCCGCCTGCCAACGTACGCTATCGTCTCGATCCTTCAGCAAGTCTATAAAGGCCGTTATTAACGGTCCTACATCACTCTGTGTATCAATCAAAATATTTAGTGTAAGCACCGCAAAGAACCGGACTCTAGGCTCCGGATCTTTAAGCGCAACGAGCAAAGAACTGAAGGCTGGTTTTGCCTTGGCTCCCAGCGACTCCAAGTCGTACGCAGCCTCTACTCTGACTTGATCGTGGATGTCCTGCAATTTGTTGACGAGTGTGGGTATATCAGCGACGGTAGGCTGCTCGATAGCCTCTAGAGCCCGCCTCACGGCTTCGCGAACGCGAGGGCCTGCAGACTGATTGGCAGCCACTTCGGTCAACACCGGAACGGCCGCTTTTGCATCGGCTCCGAATCCGATCAACGCGTAGATGGCACGGACACGGGTATCCTCGTAGTCATCCTTGAGTAAAGCGGCTAAAGCGGGAATGGCAGCATTCATCTCCGGCCTGTACTGGGTCGAGCTCCATAGAATTCCGAGAGCCATCACGGCACGGTTCCGAACTTTACTATCTGAGTCTTTGAGTGCTTCGATCAGGGCGGGACTGGCCGCTTCGACCAAATTGGGCGTTTTCGCTTTCACAACCAACAATACCAGGCGTCTTGCGGCATCAGCGCGGACTCCCGCATCCTTATTCTTTAAGTCCTTAACAGCCGCTTGTACATCAACGCTCGTCAACTGCTGCGCCGGCGCGATGGAACTCGGTATTAACAAGAACAGGGTGAGCAAGCAGGCTGTAGAGACTGTCGTGAGCCGGTAATGGTGAGTAATCATGTTCCGCCCTCTGTGTGAAGGTTAAGGTGAATTTGCCCGTGGGCTCTGCGCTGGCGCAAGGCGAAGAACGGGCTCAAACATCAAATCCAGGCTGTAGCATGTTAACATCGGCATTCATAAACACAAGAAAACAATGAAACTACGCTCCGCTCTATTT
>DATEIS010000094.1:0-5665 GCA_035278765.1 Pyrinomonadaceae bacterium
GCCATTGGAATTGGGCTCTGGCTTGGCGCCGTCGGTACTATCCACAGATTACACAGATTGTGTTAAATAAGCTGTGATGTCCTCCAAAAACACAAACGAACAGATACTGGTTGTCGACGATGACGAGGCGATTCGCTGGACACTTCGCGAGGCTTTGCAGAGTTGGGGTTTTACGGCGGTCGAAGCAGGCACGGTTGCCGAAGGGGTAAAGCACTTCAAAGCAGAGCTGCCCGCCGCCGTTTTGCTCGATATCGATCTTCCTGACGGTTCCGGCCTCGATGTACTGCGCGAAATCAAACACGAACATCCGGAAGCGATCGTGATCATGATTACGGGCAACGTTCAGATCGGTAACACGATCTCGGCACTGCGCGGTGGCGCGTACGATTTCATCGCCAAGCCAATCAATCTCGAAGAACTCCGCATTACAATCCGAAATGCGATCGAGACTCGCCACTTGCGCAGGGAAGTCGCGCAAGTCAGGAAAGAACGTGCGCGCGAGTTTAATTTCAAACAAATCGTCGGCGAATCACCCGCGATGAAGAAGATGTTGGGACTCGCTGCCAAGGTTGCTGAAAGCGAAGTCTCGTCTGTGCTGCTGCAAGGCGAATCAGGAACAGGAAAGGATCTGGTTGCGAAGGCAATCCATTATGGATCGCAACGGTCCGAAGGTCCGTTCGTGGCGGTCAACTGCGCGGCGCTTCCGGCGACGCTAATCGAGTCGGAACTTTTCGGGTACGAAAAGGGTGCGTTCACCGACGCGAAGGCACGCAAGGAAGGATTGTTTGAGCAAGCTGAAGGCGGAACACTCTTGCTCGATGAGATTGGTGAGCTCGAACTCTCGCTGCAAGCAAAGCTGCTGCGCGTGTTGGAAGAAGGCGCGTTTCGTCGTGTTGGGGGATTGAAAGACATCCCACTCGATGTGCGCGTCCTGGCCGCTTCGAATCGCGATCTAAAAACCGAGAGCGAAGCCGGACGCTTTCGTCTCGACCTCTATTATCGTCTCTCGATCATTCAGATCGACATTCCACCGCTGCGGGAGAGAGGCGACGATGTTTTGTTGTTGTCTCAACACTACATCGACTCGATTGGTGCTAAGCTTCGGCGACCAAAAAAAATCGCCGGCCTCTCGCCTGAAGCAACGGCAGTCTTCAGAAAGTACGAATGGCCGGGGAATGTTCGCGAACTACGCAACGTGATCGAGCGTGCTCTAATTCTCGAAGACGCTGATCAAATCACGACCGAGTATTTGCCGGGCAGTCTGTTGATGTCTCCACGCATTGAACGGTCGTCATCCACCACTGACGCACTCTTCGTTCTGCCCGACCAAGGTATTTCACTGGACGAAGCCGAACTTTCGTTTGTTCGACAAGCCATCGAGCGAAGCGGTGGTAATCAAACGCGCGCCGCCGAACTCCTCGGCATTTCGCGCGATCAACTCAGATACCGACTTAAGAAGTTAGAAGATGCCCAACTCGGTTGAAAGCAAACTTAATCCCGAAGAAGCGCTGCAACGTTCTGAGAAGGAACTTGCCGACATCAGATTCGCGCTCGATGAGTCGGCGATCGTTGCGATCACCGACCAGCGCGGCATCATCAACTACGTTAACGACAAGTTCTGTGAGATCTCGAAATATTCGCGCGAAGAATTGCTGGGCCAGGACCATCGCATCATCAATTCGACCTACCATCCGAAGGAGTTCATCCGGGAACTGTGGACCACAATCGCTAGCGGTAGAGTCTGGCGCGGCGAGATCAGGAATCGTGCCAAAGATGGAACCTTCTATTGGGTCGATACAACAATCGTTCCGTTTCTAAACGCCGAAGGAAAACCCTATCAGTACGTCGCGATTCGTAGCGATATCACCGAGCGCAAACGGGCTGAAGAGCAGATTCGCGAACAGGCGGCTTTGTTGGACCAGGCGCAGGACGCGATTCTGGTGCGCGATCTCGATCAGAATATTTTGTTCTGGAACAAGGGCGCGGAAAAAATTTACGGCTGGTCGGCTGAGGAAGTGATCGGCAAAAACGCTGAAGAGCTTCTTTTCAAGGAGCGTTCCCCGCAATTTAATACCGCTCGTCAGGCGATAATTCAACACGGAGAGTGGAAGGGAGAAGTGCGTCAGACGCGTCGCGATGGCGTTGAGATAATTGTCGAGAGCCGTTGGACGCTGGTTCGCGATGAACAGGGCCAACCGAAGGCGATTCTCGTCATCAACACGGACGTCACTGAGAAGAAACGGATGGAGTCGCAGTTTCTTCGCGCGCAACGTATGGAATCGATTGGCACTCTTGCCGGCGGCATTGCTCATGATTTGAACAATGTTCTCTCTCCGATTTTGATGGCCATCGACATGCTGCAATTGAAAGCTACGGACGAAAGCAGTAAGAAGTGGTTGGACGTCTTACGCGCGAATGCAGAGCGCGGCGGAAATATGGTGCGACAGGTGTTGTCATTCGCCAGAGGCGTGGAAGGGGAGCGTGTGGCGTTGCAGCCGAGACATCTCATAAAAGAGATCGTCAAGATCCTGCGCGAGACATTGCCAAAGTCGATCGAGATCAACTTCCATGTGCCCAACGATCTTTGGATGATCTCCGCCGATGCAACGCAAATGCACCAGGTGCTGATGAATCTGTGTGTCAATGCGCGTGATGCGATGGCCGAAGGCGGATCGATCTCAATCAGAGGCGAGAATGTTTCGGTAGATGAGAACTACGCACGCATGCACATCGAGGCCAAGGCCGGACGCTTTGTTGTTATCAGCGTCGCCGATACAGGTCCGGGCATGACGCAGGACATTCAGAGCCGGATTTTCGAACCATTCTTCACGACCAAAGAGATGACGAAGGGAACAGGCTTGGGTCTCTCAACTGCGTTGACCATCGTGAAGAGCCACGGCGGCTTTATCAACGTGTACAGCGAGTTGCACAAAGGGAGTCAGTTTGCCGTGTACCTTCCGGCACTCGCGACGCCTGGCGCCGTTGATGCGGCCGCGGCTCGAACGGATCTTCCGCTTGGTCATGGAGAGTTAATCCTGGTTGTTGACGACGAAGAATCAATTCGCGAAATCACGCGCGGCACGCTTGAAACTTTTGGTTACAACGTGCTGACTGCCAGTGACGGCACTGAAGCGTTGGCGCTTTACGCGGATAAGAAGAACGAGATCGCAGTTGTACTTACAGACATGGTGATGCCTTTCATGGACGGCCCCGCGACGATCCGCGCCCTACACCGAATGAATCCGAAAGTGAAAATAATCGCCGCCAGTGGTTTGGGAACCGGCCAGCGCGCGGGCGAAGGCGTGTTGGAGGGTGTCTCAGTCTTCCTCAGCAAACCCTACACAGCGGAAAAACTACTGAAAACCCTGGCAGCAGTCCTGCAATAATCTGCGTAATCTGTGGATACTGGCTTGCGGGAAATTTCTGCGTAGCTGCGAAATACCGCGCACCCTCAACCTCGCCTCTTCAAAAACTCAAGAAAAACAGCTGGTACAAGTCGTGCAATTAGTCCGTCAACGGAGGAAGTGCGACACGAAATGAAAGCAAATGTTTTTCGCGGTAAGAACAAGATAGGAATCGAGGACGTAACCAAACCCCGCGCCGGTGCGGGCGAAGCGGTCATTCGCGTGACGCTTACGACGATTTGTGGAACAGACCTGCACATCGTCCGAGGTGAATATCCGGTGGCGCCGGGTTTGATTATTGGTCATGAACCGGTTGGCGTTATCGAAGAACTCGGCGAAGGAGTTTCGGGATACAACATCGGCGATCGGGTTCTGGTCGGAGCAATCACCCCTTGCGGTCAGTGCCGCGGATGTCTTTCCGGTCACTCAGCACAATGTGGTCATGGTGAAGGGTACGAGGCGCTCGGTGGCTGGCGATTCGGAAACACTATCAATGGCGCTCAGGCCGAGTATCTCCGCGTTCCATATGCGCAGGCGAATCTCGCGAAGATTCCCGATGAACTTACAGATGAGCAGGTGGTCCTACTCGCGGACATTGCCTCGACCGGTTTCAGTGGCGCTGAATCCGCGGGGATAAAGATTGGCGACACGGTGGTCGTATTTGCGCAGGGACCAATCGGTTTGTGTGCGACCGCGGGAGCGAAACTGATGGGCGCGTCGCTCATCATCGGCATCGACGGCGATGAGCATCGACTGGCAATGTCGAAACGAATGGGCGCGGATGTAACGCTCGACTATCGCGACGTTGATGTTGTGGCAGAAGTGAAACGTCTGACCGGTGGTGGCGCCGACGTTGCCATCGAAGCACTGGGCACTCAACAGACATTTGAAAGCGCATTGCGGAGTCTGCGGCCGGCGGGGACTTTGTCGAGTCTAGGTGTTTACTCGGGCAAGCTGCAAATTCCTTATGAAGCGTTTGCGGCGGGCATCGGCGATCATCGAATCGTGACGACGCTTTGTCCCGGTGGTAAAGAGCGCATGCGCAGATTGATGGAGATGGTGCGGCACGGTCGCGTCGATCTTACGCCGTTGCTTACGCACACTTTTTCTCTGGACAACATACAGGCAGCTTACGACCTGTTTGGCGAGCGTCTTGACCGTGTGATGAAGGTAGCAATCAGACCATGATCAATATCAATCGCATTCTTTGTCCGATCGACATGTCGGCTCAATCCGCAGGCGCAGTGCGGTATGCCGTGGCCTTAGCGCGTGCACACGAGGCTGAATTGATCTTGCTTCATTGTGCGGATGCTGTTGATGCGCGACAAAAAGTCGAAGCGTTTGTGTGGGAATCCGCCGGACCTTCCGAGTGGCGTCTGATCGTTACACGTGCTGATGACATTGGCGACGAGATCATGACGCAGGCACAAGCCGAAAAGGTTGAGTTGATAGTGATGCGGTCGAGACGTCGTCCACATCGTGCAGCACTGTTGGGTTCCACGGCGGAGTCAGTTTGCCGGAATGCACCGTGTCCGGTGCTTGTCATGCATCACGATGAGCGTGAGTTTGTAAACGATGAGTTGAATGTGGATTTGAAGCGAGTTCTGGTTGCTTACGACTTCTCTGACTATTCCGAACTGGCGCTGAAGTATGCGTTATCAATCGCGCAGGAGCACCAGGCGGAATTGCATTTACTGCACGTGTTGCCGCCGAATTCGGTTAGCGAGCCGGAGATCGCGTGGTATCCGGTTAAGGGTGAATCTGCGTATCAGAACGCCGCGCGACGGCTGCAAAACGTTGTGCCCGCTGAGGTCCATCTTTGGTGCGATGTCACGACGGCCGTCAGCGAAGGCCAGCCTTATCGCGAAATCTTGAACTACGCTGAGAAAAATGGGATTGACTTGATCAGTGTGGGCGCGCACGGGGCTGGATTCGGAATGCGCGCGTTGTTTGGATCGAATGTCGATCGAGTGCTGCGCCAGGCGGCATGCCCCGTACTGGTCGCTCGCCCGTTGCGGCCCAGCTCACTGTCCTCAGATTACACAGATTTGATGTATGGGAGAGCATAACGTCGAGCGGCACGTCGATGAGCGGAAAGCGCAGGTCTTCATGAAGGCACTGCTCGAGGACCTGCGCGCGCTTGCTTTCATGCTCGAGGACGGTCGTATCGAGTGCGGCGTAACGCGCATCGGCGCCGAGCAGGAGATGTTTCTGGTCGATCGGTATTTGCGACCTGCTCCTGTGTCGCTGGAGGTTCTCGG
>DATEIS010000095.1:0-13894 GCA_035278765.1 Pyrinomonadaceae bacterium
CCCAAATCGGAACCGATGTGCGGTCTCGACGGCGCCGAGATGGAGGACGATGGAATTACCATCGTCGCCCAACCCGTCGCTGAACCTTCTCACGCTGAATCTCAAAACTCACACAGCCACTCTGCTGAAACAAACTCCTCACAACCAGCTGCTGAATCAGCTTCGTTGAGCCAGCCCTGCAACATGAATTGCGCTTCGTGTGCAGCCGTTGCGACTCGACAACAAAAACGCGAACGAAACGCTTTCCAAACAATCTCATATCAAAACGCTTCGTTGACGACGCTCTCGTTTGACGAGGATCAGTCGCTCCTTTTTTCATCAAGCCGTAATTGGGAGCACGTGATCCCTCGTGGTCCGCCGCTCGCTCTCCGCTAACCCCCAAATCGCTGATACCACTCAATCCGCACTGGAACTTTAAATAGTTTCGGGGGCCATCTTTCATTTGCGGAGAAAGTTCGATGAAGTTACCCATCTATCTATGTGCAATCTTAGTCTTACTCTGTGCCGGCGTTTGCGCGGCGCAACAAAACGTAACCTCGGCCACGCTCAGCGGGCGTGTTGACGATGCGCGTGGAGCAGTAGTGAGTGGCGCGAACGTGACCGCCACCAATCTCGAGACCAATCAACGACAAACCACCACGAGCGATCATGAAGGTCGCTATCGCTTCCCTTACCTGCGCACCGGCGACTACGACGTGACGATCGATGCGCAAGGTTTTGCGACCATTACGAAGCGATTAACACTCTCCATAGGCCAGACCGTCGACCTTCCCATCAAACTCGAGGTCGCAGGCGTGTCTGAGCAGGTAAACATTGGCGAAACTGATGTTCCGATCATTGAGACTGTGAGAACGCAGCTCACCGAAACTATCCGGCCGAGAGAAATCAACGAGTTGCCATTGAACGGACGCAATTATCTCGACCTGGCGCTGCTGATTCCGGGAGTGTCACCGACGAACACCGGCAGCAATCAGCGCTTCGCCGAGACCTCAGCGGTTCCCGGTCAGGGAATCTCAGTTGCAGGCCAACGCAATCTCAACAACAGTTTTATTGTCGACGGCGTTTCGGCAAATGATGACGCCGCGGATCTGACCGGCACTTACTACAGCGAGGAAGTCATCGATCAATTTCAAGTGGTGACTTCAGGCGGTATCGCCGAATTCGGTCGCGCTTCGGGCGGTGTCGTCAATATCCTGACTCGGTCGGGGACGAACGATTGGCGTGGGAGTCTTTACGGCTTTGCACGCAACCAGCGTTTCGATGCTCGCAATCCGGTAGCGCCGACAAAGGATTTCCTGACCCAGGCGCAATACGGCGGGACGATAAGCGGTCCCATCCGGCGCGAACGAACGTTCTTCTTTTCGAACTTCGAACAGACGCGGAGAAACTACTCAGCCGTCATTATCATCGAGCCGGGAAACGTTTCTTCGATCAACAATCACCTCCAGGCAATCAACTACGCCGGTCCACTCATCAGCACAGGTGTGGTGCCCGCAAGTTTCGACACGACTAACTTCTTCACTCGCGTCGATCACTCGATCAATTCGAAAAACCAGCTCAGCGGGCGTTACAGCCTGTATCACATCAACGCGGTCAATTCACGCTCCGTCGGCGGACTCAACACAGTAAGCCGTGGCACCGGATTGGCCGATACGGATCAGACCGTTGTAGTCAGCAACGTCACGACTGTCAGTAGCCGCACGCTGAACGAAGCCCGCGTGCAGTTTACTAACAGCCGTCTCGACGCACCCGTCAATGACGAAGTTGGACCCGCGATAAATATTACGGGTGTGGCGAGCTTTGGGACGTCGACGACCTCGCCGATCGCACGCGACATCAATCTCTTTGAAATTGTCGACAACGTTTCCACTCAACGGGGAGATCACTCGCTCAAGTTTGGTGGCGATTTTCTCTACAACCGCGTCAACATTCTCTTCCCCGGCGCACTTCAGGGTGTCTACACATTCAACAACCTGAACAACTTTTTGATCGGGAATTACCAAACTTATCAGCAGGCTTTCGGCGTTCCGAATCAGGTTCAATCAAATCCGAACCTCGGCGTGTTTGTTCAGGATGAATGGCGAGTGCGGCGGGATCTCACCATCAATGCCGGCTTGCGTTACGACGTTCAGTATCTCCCTGATCCGATCCGGACCGACACTAATAACTTCGGACCGCGGCTGGGATTCGCATACGCGCCCGGTGACCGCAAGACAGTATTTCGCGCGAGTGTCGGGCTCTATTACGATCGCATTCCACTGCGTGCGACTTCGAATGCCTTGCAACGTGACGGTTCAAAGTATCTGGTCGTGCAACTATCACCGACACAACCCGGCGCCCCCGTGTTTCCAAACACGTTGTCCCTTCAGCCTACAACTCTGCCGACGAAACCAGGCATTACGCGGATCGATCCAAACATCGAAGCGAGTTACAGCCAACAGGCCAACCTCCAGATCGAACGTGAGCTGCCGGGTAACGCGGTGTTATCGGTTGGTTACCTGCACTTGCGAGGTCTCCATTTAATTCTTTCTCGAAACGCGAACGTGCCGACCGTTCCTCTCACCGCGGGTGTACCAAACCAGGGACGTCCCGATCCGAACTGGGGCAACATCGGGCGCTTTGAGAGCTCCGGAAATTCCAACTACAACGGCATGGTTGTTTCTTACAACCAGCGCGCCGCGAGTTGGGCCAGCCTGCGAGTCTCATACACGCTTTCGAAGACGATTGACGACTCCGGCAACTTCTTCTTTTCGACTCCGCAGAACAATTTCAATGTGCGGGATGATCGTGGACGTTCCGACAATGATCAGCGACACCGGCTCGTAGTCAGTGGCTCACTGGAAGTGCCGCCACACGACAAGGCCACAGGATTTCAGCGGTTCCTGTGCGGCTTTCAGCTCGGTTACATCTTCACTTACGCATCGCGTTTGCCGTTCAACGTGCTGCTGGGACAAGATCGTAATTTCGATTCGAACTTTAACGATCGTCCAATCGGTGTCGGAAGAAACACCGGCCGTGGTTTTGACTTCGCCTCGCTCGATTTGCGTTTGAGTCGTCGAATCAAGCTTACGGAGCGCGTCGACCTACAGCTTCTCGCGGAAGGCTTCAACGTTTTGAATCGCGCGAACCTCGGAGTGCCGATCAATACGGTTACCGCCGGTGCGCGTTTTGGACAACCAACACAGGCTTTCGATCCCCGGCAGTTTCAGTTTGGGATGAAAGTGAGTTTCTAACAATATGTCACGAACCAACGGGTTATTAATCGGAATAGCACTGTCAGCAGTTCTCTTCTCTGCGGGTTGCAAACATCTTGCAACCCGTGGGGCTTCGATCGAAAAGAATGGACCACCGCAGCCGGTTCAGATCTCAGCGCCCGGCATCGACGCTGCTGAGCCTGTAATTGCACCCGCACACGACGGTTCGTTCTACGTTGCGTGGGTTAATCACGAAGCCAAACAAGCCGACGTCATGCTCGCGCGGTTCAATAATGCTGGTGAGATACAAGGCCCGGCAGTGCGAGTTAACCGCCAGCCTGGTACGGCCACTGCATGGCGTGGGGATCAGCCAAGTCTCGCGGTGGCGCCGGATGGTGCGGTCCATGTGTTGTGGACGGCGCGCGTCAATGCCGGCGAGAAACACGGCACAGACGTCTATCTTTCAAGTTCGACCGATCACGGGCAAAGCTTTGCTACGGAAGTGAAAGTCAACGACGATAAAGCTACTGGTCCACACGGCATGCACTCGCTTGCCGTTGCCGCCGATGGTCGCATTTACGCCGCCTGGCTCGACGAGCGAAACGTTCACGTTCCGAAACCTTCGACAAAGGGCGAAGGACATCACATGGAAAGCAATCGCGATGTGTATCTCGCGTACTCGACTGACGGCGGTCGCAGTTTCTCCGCAAACAAGAAGGTCGCATCAGATGCGTGTCCGTGTTGTAAAACCGCGCTCACGGTTTCGGCTGAGGGAACAGTTTATGCGGGCTGGCGTCAGGTATTGCCGGGAAGTTTTCGTCACATCGCCGTAGCCGGATCGACTGATGGTGGCAAAAACTTTTCCGCTCCTGTGATCGTGAGCAATGATCATTGGGTGCTGCAAGGCTGTCCCGTTTCTGGTCCATCGTTGTCGGTGGATCGTGCTTCGGGGAATCTGAAAGTAGTCTGGTATGCAGCGGGTGAAGGCTCTGCTGCCGGAGTTTATTTCGCGGAGTCGAAAGATAAAGGACAGAGCTTCTCTCCACGCCAGTTATTGGCGCAGGAAACAGTTCGCGGCACACCCTCACTGGCCGATACTATCGCTCTCTGGCAGACATCCGAGACAGCAGAGACTAAAATGCGTTCGTTGGGGAATGCCGGATCGGCCCTCAGCGTTGCAGCGAATGCAGAGTTGCCGGCAGGTACCTTTGTAAACGACAAACTCTTCGTTGCATACATTGGGAAGGAAAAGGAGAAGCGAAGTATATGGCTCATAAGAGCCGCATTGTGATCATCTGCGTAGCACTAATACTGGCAACAGGGTGTAATCGCCAGCCCGCTAATCAACAAACAAACGCTCCCACACCGACAGGTCCAGCAGCGGCCGTCGCCTCAAACACCTACAAGGGTGTTGGAGTCGTCAAGAGCATCAATCCCAAAACGCCGGCGATCGAGATCGATCACCAGGACATCGAGGGACTGATGCCTGCAATGCAAATGGAATTTCCGGTGACCGACGCAAGCCTCCTGAACGGCATCGCCGTCAACGATAAGATCGACTTCACGATCGAATCCGCAAAAGGCGACATGAAAGTCACCGCGATCACGAAGAAGTAAGCCACAAAAGGCACATAAAGCACAAAAAGCACATAAAAGATCTCAGTAAATCTTTTGTGCCTTTTGTGCTTTATGTGCCTTTTGTGGCCTTTTTATGGCTACGACTTCTGCAAGGTGGCTAATGCCGCCAGGACTTCCTCACTGTGCGCGGCCACTTTCACCTTCTCATACACCTTCACGACCTTGCCCTGAGGATCGATGATGAAGGTGTTGCGTGCGGAGAGCTTTGCTCCGTTGTATTCCATGATCGAACCATACTGCTCGGAAACTTTCGCATCCGTGTCGGCAAGCAGTTTGAAGTTCAACCCTTCCTTGGCGCAAAACTCTTTGTGTGATTCCGCATTGTCAACACTGACGCCGAGAATCACTGCATTCGCGGCTTCATACTTCGCAAGGTCGCGTTGAAAGTTGCGCGCCTCGATCGTGCAGCCCTGCGTGAAATCTTTCGGGTAAAAATAAAGCACTACCCATTTGCCTTTGTAGTCGCCGAGACTTACCTTCTTGCCTTCGTTTGACGTGAGATTGAAACTTGGCGCCGCTGCTCCCACTGCCGGCAGCTCATTGACCGCGCTGACACGGTTACAAGCCAAAACGGCTACGATTGCGAACGCCAAGAGAAAAGCGTACTTACTCATTTCTTGCTCCTTCCGCCCACTCTGTTGGATTGATTAGACCAATACTATACAGACTAATGAGAATATTTCGCCACAATCGCATCGCGTATTTGTGCCGGCGTCATCTTCTGCTCTTTTTCCAGCGTCAACGCCATCAATGCCTCCCTGACGCATACATCACAGTGCGACGCGTGATCGTCTTCGAAACAACTGTAGAGACTCTTGTGTCCGAAGCCCTGATCGCAGTGACAGTAACAAGGCAACTGCGCGATCGTGACCGGTATCTCTCGCACCGCTCGGTAAGCGTCGCGGGTTATGCCGGTGAACTGCCCCGGATCGAGTGTCGGCGCCAGACTCGATTTGCTTGGCGCCACTTCAAAATGCGCCGGAACAGTCTTCGCCGAAGGGTTCGCCGAATGGTCGTGCTGTGGCGCAGGTTGAACCGGCGTACTGTTTGAGATTCGCGTCGGCTCCGGCTTTTGGCTTGCCGAATTAACGATCAACACTGCCGCGACAACTAGCAGCGCGATAGTGCCAATCAAGAACCAGTTTCTTTTCATTAAAACGTACTCCTTATTACTTGTGCGTCCCGTGCATCGCACTCATATTCATCTGACTCGGTCGGACACGGAAAAATAGTTTCCACGACACCGGATTTGACCCGTAAATCGGATCCAGCAGCGACGGTTTAGAATAGAACGTCAGATCGCTGCCGATTGCAAACGACGTCTTTTCGGTGTTCCAAATATCGCGCGCGCCGCCGAATGTGTAAGCTCCGATGCGAAATGACGGGTGATCGTCAGTAATACCGAGACTGATTCGGTCAGCCTCACGCAGTAGCTGATTTTTGTCCGTCAATTCGAGGCGCGTGTAGAAGTAATTCCGGTCGAGAAACTTCACTGTGGATTCTGCCACATATCCATTCAAGTTAAAAATTTCCCCGTCATGACTTTCGTGATTCCGACCCCAAATCAGGCTCGAAGCCCAGTTGCCGCGTTCAAACTTGCGGTTATAACTGATCGACGCGGTCGTGCGACGCACGTCGCCCGGCTCTAGGGCTTCGGGATTCCGCAGAAAGCCATGACTCACCTGCATGGACCAGTTGCTGTTTGGCGCAAACCATAATCTCGCGGAACGCGAGTTCCACGGATTAGCTTCGAAGTTGTAGCGGTTTTCGCCCGGCTCACGACCATTAAAGAGAGAGCCTTCAAGCTTGAACCAGCGATACCGGAACCCGGTTGTCACTACTCCAAAACTGATGTGCGTCGAGTCTTGCAGATGGTGCGACAACGGCGCCGACGTATTCTCGGAAGCTGATGCACGATGCATAAATGCGTTTGGTCCAAGCGCCGGTTCTCCGGGGTAGCCCGCGTAAACAAACCAGCTCGCACGCTCACCAACAGGAATCGTGTAGGTCGCACTCAGCTCCATGAACAAGTCATGTGGATGCTGCCGATCGATCAAAAGTTCGCCTTTGTACGTCTCACCAGTTTGGAACAAAAGCGGCGAACCGCCGGGAGGAAAGGTGAACGGCTCGGCGCTGAACATGCCGCGCAGTTCGAGCGTGCCGGGTCCAACACGTCTGGCGGCGGAAGGCATGAACCAGTTTGCCGATTCAAACTTCGTCACACCCCTTGGCCCACCCTGGCGATTCACGCCCGCGACGAAGTTGTAATGAAACATTAAGAGCCACTCGCCCGATTGCTTGTGCAACATCGGCATCGGACTGGTGTCCGGCTGCCACGACGTGCCCGAGCCCATCCGACCCATCGGCATCAGATTCGCTTCGCTCTGCCCGATGCGAAGGAACATCTGATCGTCGTGCATAACGAAGATGCCATGGTCCATGTGACCCGACGAATCCATCTCCGTTTGCTCCGGCTCCGCAGGCACTTGCGGACTCGGCGTCACCTTTGGCGTTGGCTTTGCCGCGGGCTTTGCCGCAGGCTTGGGCGGCGGCATCGTGTGCCCTTCGTGTTGTGCGAAAACAGTTTGACTGTGCGCGGCTAGAATCACGCCGACGAACAGTAGCGCATCCCTCATCAACCTCATTATTAACCCCCTGAAATTAGCCACGGATTACACGGATAGACACGAATCAGAGCTGTGTCATCCGTGTAAATCCGTGGCTAAAATACTATGCAGCTTTCTTGTTCTTGGCCTTCTGCTTCGCGTTGCAGCAGTCGCCCTTGTGATTCTTCATGTCGTGCTTCATGTTGGCATCGTGCTTCATCTTCATGTCGCACGAATCACCACTACAGCAGCAACACGATTCCATCGAGCAACTCTCAGCCTTTTTCTTTTGGTCACCTTGCGAGGGGGTTTGAGCTGAAACTACTGAAAACACACTCAGCAGTAAACCGAGAACGAGGGTCAGGGTAATGTTTTTACGGGATTTCATTGTAATTCTCCTGTTTTAGAAATCAATGCCTTGCGTGCCGGCAAACACACCAACACGCCCAATGAAGTGGACAAAAAATGTCTGGGAGGCAGATCTCTAGATCAGGAAAACACAACACTGAAGGTGGGTAGACCCACGATTATGAAGAAACGGAACAACGCGGGCATATTCCGTCTGAAGAGGCTGTTTCTCGAAGCTCGGTAACGCCGCCACTGGACCACGTTCGGGCTCCGGTGAGTAAGCGCTGCTTTTAGAGGTTGCGGCAGTCGCATTCACACCGAGCGGACAATCTTTCATCATTCCGCGTGGCCCAGGGTTAATGTACGCCACACCTTCAAGCAGCTTTAGATTACTCGCCGTTCGCTTCTTTGGCTTTGCCGAGTTATGCGATCGTGTTGCATGACAACTTGCTCCATCCTCGACCGCATTTTCCTGCGCAGACTCGGCGCCCATTACGCCCGTCGCACATCCGAAGAGGCACCCGCCAGCCATCCAGATCGACACGCTGACGGATAGAAGCAATCGCACTGCTTTGTTCGACAAGAACAGACTCATTTCTGACTTGAGTCTACCCTCGCGGAAGAAGATTGTCGAGAAAGTATCGGACCTGGAATTCGCCTATGAACACCAGAGCCCGCTCGCCAGTGTCGCTTGGCTGATCGGGTTGCACTTGCCCGGGCCGGGCTTGCCAGTTGTGCCGCACTCGCGGCAGATAAAGTGATTACCCTGCTGGTCGACAAAGACATCGCGGCAGGGACCTGCTGAAAATTGAGTCCAGCAACCCGAGAACGTCCAATTGGCTGCTTTCGTGGTTGTGATGTTCCGCACGGCAGCGTCACGTTCGGTGGGCTGTGCCATACCAGAGGAGAGCAAAAGAGTGAAAAGAACCACGGCAACTGCTGAGATTTGAATTCTACGCAAAGTCATCTAACATCTCCTTGTTTGTTTAAGTTGAAGGAGCAGGCGCGGAGCGCCTGTTACACCTGCTCCACAAATAAGAAACACGGGAGGTGGTCACAAACGTCCAGCTACAATGCCGATGAGGGATCAACGGCACGTCTGGGTCAGCAGGATGTCTGATAGTCGGGAGTGTGGGTTGAGTATCTCTTAAACGATTGACGAAAACAATATAGAGTTCGTAGCCTTAAAGCGAACTAGGAATGTGTTATGAAACGCAAGAAGATATTGCCAATGACGGTTGTCGATTTGGAAGCACTATCAACCAGGCAGTTGATTGGTAGGCTCCAGTGTTTGCATCGTTGTGAGGAATCTTTGGCCCTGTCAGATCGAGATGCTGAAACCTACGCGTCCTCAGGTGCTATCGAGTTTAAGGACAGTCCCGAATGGGTCGCAGAGTTTAAGAAACTAAAAGAGGTTTTGGCTCGCCGAGAACATGTACCGAAGGGTGCTGAGTTAGCCGACGCGCGACGGCAAAGAGCACGTGGGAAATTTGCACGGGCGAGAACCAGTCACTCTATTTCTCGTAGGAGAACCTTTGGGTCCAATTAGAACTGGTACAGATCTAGCGCAGTACAATCAGATCATGATCGATCTGCTGAATGGTCCACTATCAGTAGCGAACGTACAAAATTTTCTTAATCAGACCGAGGCAGTCATCACAACGGCGCTGGCCAATGATCCGTTTCCGACGACAGATGGGTCTCCGGCTGATGAGTTTGCCCGGCTCCGTGCCTGGATAGCAGCTCGTGATGTAAATGTCCGCAGTCAATTATCTGCGAATGGACCACCTAATCCGCGGCCTTAAACTACAAAGTCATGAAGGTACCGCGGGTTGATGTGTGTCGCGCGCAGTCCTGGTATTACTAATTTTCAACCCCAACGTTGCGCCCTGTGTCGATTAAATTCGACGAATCCCAGGCGGTAAGTTTGCCGTTGCAGATTAACCGCCCGTCCGTGTTTATTTCATACTGACAACCGGCACACAACAGTCTGTATGAGACGTGTCCGTCCTGATTACATGAGACAATAAGCTCACGCCCATTCGGCAAACAGTAGACACTTCCGACCTTAAGATCCATCAATCACTCCCCCTTGTTCTCCAAAGCCGTACCGATGCAAAGCATCGCTATGTATTGTTTCCCCGATTAAAGGTGAATGTATGTACGTTAACGCACTCCCACGGCAGGGGCGCTTCGGTACTTCCGAGAACAAAATTGGTTCTGAGAAACGGCCGCTGTTCAGGATCGGTTTTTGCAACTCTGGTCGGCTGTGACAGTCGAGATGGCGCTTGGCTGTTTTCTACAACTGAGGATGAGGTGGATCATGTAGATGCGTCGATTATTCCAACGGAATGGTCTCTCAATCGTTTTAATAATGCTATTCCTCGTCTCCCTCACTGCTCAATCTATTGCCGGTCATCGTCACTACAATCAGGAACAGCAGGAACATCAACAATCTAAAGTTACTTATCTGGAATACGTGTCTGGAAGTCACTTTCTCGAAGCCACTATGGAGAATTGGGAGAGTGAGTTTTTGCAGATGTTTTTCTTTATCGTTCTGACCGTCTTTCTTTATCAGAAAGGTTCAGCGGAATCCAAAGACCCTGACAAAGAAGAGGATGTCGATCAAGATTCACTTAAAGCAAAAACAAAAAATTCCCCTTCTCCCGTAAAGAAAGGGGGATGGAGACTGAAGTTATACGAACATTCGCTCTCATTGACGTTCCTGACACTGTTTCTAGTGAGCTTTTTTCTTCATGCAAAAGGCGGCGCTGCTGATTACAACGAAGAACAAGCAGCACATGGTGGGGCCGAATTTCTCACCACGATCGAGTACATGGCCACATCCCGTTTTTGGTTTGAGTCATTCCAAAACTGGCAAAGTGAATTTTTAGCTGTTGGCTTGATGGTGGTTCTTACAGTCTTTCTGCGGGAGAAGGGGTCGAAGGAATCCAAGCCAGTTGCTACGCCACACGACGAACACGGTGAATGAGACTTCTCCAATGTCGAAAATCCATTTGCCGACGTACTACTGGAGAAACTTAACGGGATTTTTGCAGCCTGCAAGATTTTTTGCAGGTGAGCCCAACAAGCTCCTACATTTTCCTCAGCACTATGTAGCTATGTAGGGCAGCTCCTGCGAGTGTAAAGAATATCACTCGTTGCAAACTGTGCACGAATGTCCCACCTCACTCAGCCTAAGTCTACAAAGGTCGGTACGCGTCCGTACGCAACTGATATCGATCTCTATCTCTTATTTAGATCTAGTTGCAGTCAGGTGAAGATGTTCTTGTATTCGTCTCTTCAATACTCACCCGCCTGCTGGTCCATGCTATAACTCCGCCTGCAAGAACCCCTTAGCCCTCAAGTTCTCGGGCGTTGGTCTAAACCCGACTATTGACTGTGACCTCGGGAGGCGTTGGGCAGTGACAGATCAGTTTGGCTACGCAACGATTTCAGGCAGTAGCGTTTATCACTTGGTAGACCTTAATACTTCACGAACGTTATGTGGCCTACCAACCAGATATCCCTCCACCCCTGTAACTTTGTTAGTCAGCACCAATCAACCGGAAGACTGTAAGCTATGTAGACACTGTGACGATGTCCTCGATGGAATAAAACGATAAGCTTGGGCCAAGGAGTCGTTGAGGGCATGAAAGTCAATTGTCTGACTAACGCAACGTTACGCCCAGCGAGATCCGTAAATATCGTTGTTCAGCGTATTCAGTAAACTCCAAATGCTGCCCAACGCTCTTTCTGTGACGGTAACATCAATATAGGAGGGAGTTCGGGGACGGCGGAGCTCATCGCGAAGTTTCAACGCCCGTTTGAATTCGTTCCAGGACCGGGAGGTTTGATCCAACGGTTCTGTTGAAAACTTCCTAAAAAGATACTCAATTCTTTTATCGATGGGAGCTTTCTTTTGGTTGGAAGGCATTTCCAACTGGTCAGCGACAGTTTTCAGATATGCGTCAACTGCGGTGAAGCCGATCACCAGGGCCACACGAAGGTGCCCGGAGGTTTTTGTCGACGACGAGTCACTGCGTGCTGCCTCAAGGTAAGTATTTGCTACGTCAAAGAACAGTCGACCATGAGAAAAGGAAAAGCCATAGCTTTCCGAATCATAATCGCGGTGCTTAAAGTCCAAACGTCTGCGCTGAAGTTCCCGGGTAAAGACATTGTGTACCCGTCGATGTGTCTCGCAAAAATAGCCCTCATTCACAGCAGGTTGCCCGCAACGAATGCATTTCCGGTCCCTGTGTTTGCGTAGCTGATAGCGCCGCTGCCGAGAAATCGGAAGGCTGCTCAGCTCATCGATTATTGCCTTCGGCATAGTCTGTCGATTTTTACTTCTAAAGTGCGGAACTGTAAAGCCAATGTGACGGTGGTCCTCACGGCGTCAAAGTAACATGCGTTTGACGCTTCGAGATAGCTAACGCATAATTTCACTGACCCCATTCTTCCCCTTCTACTTTTCTGGACCATTTGTATAGTTGACTGCGCCGTGCAGTGAGGATTAGGTCAATGACGTGTATTTGACCAATACCTCTGCCGCTGCAATGGCTTCAGAAACTAACGAGGATAGGCAATGTCAGAACTGCACAGAATACAAACGTTAGCAGTCGGAATCATGCTGCTCTTGAGCTACGGCACTGTTGCTCGTGGTCAGAGTGAAAAGAAAAAGCAATTGCCGCAAGGCACTCCGATACTTTGGCAAGAACCGACGAATATCACGTCTCGTGATCTTTTGCTTGGCCCAGGCGGCGAGCGAATGAAGCCCGATCTTAAACGCATCACCTTTATCAAAGAAGAGAAGGGTGGCTACTCGAAGAAGTATCGAGTGAAGGATGCGCAAGGGCGTGTGTGGGTGGCGAAGATTGGTAAAGAGGCACAAAGCGAAACTGCGGCTGTCCGGCTCGTTTGGGCAGTTGGTTATGTCAGTGAGATCAACTATCTCGTGCCGCGCCTAACGATCGAAGGTAAAGGCACCTTTGAAAACGTTCGTCTCGAGGCTCGACCAGACAATGTGGACCGTTTCGATGAATGGACCTGGGAGAATAATCCTTTCAGCGGCAAACGCGAATTACAGGGACTGAAAGTGCTGATGGCATTGATGGAGAACTGGGACCTGAAGGATGACAACAATCGCATCCTCGTGGTCCAACGCGGTGGTCGCAATGAACTTCAATACATCGTCAGTGATCTCGGAACTACATTTGGAAAGACCGGCGGCCAAAAGTCACCGATTGCATTCATTAAGAGTATCAAGGGCAGCCGAAACGAGCCCGATGATTATGCAGCGGATCGGTTTATCGATGAGGTCCAGGGTAATACGGTGCGTCTCGATTATTCCGGTAAGAATTCAGACATGATGCGCAACATCACGATTGCCGACGCCAAGTGGATTGGCGGTTGGCTCGCGCGGCTCAGTGACCGCCAGATTCAGGATGCGTTTCGCGCTGCCAACTACAATTCGGAACAGGTACGACTGTTAACAGGCGCTGTTCGCAAGCGAATTAACGAGTTGGTGAATTTGCCGGGGCAGCCGGCAACGTGAACCACGGCCTTGCCCTAAAAGTAAAGAATTGCACTTGGATCGGGTCAGTACAGGGAGCGGTAGCGACCTGGTCAAACCATGGGAGTCAAAATCGTTCGGAAATATCGCATGCTGATCACTGACCAGGTCGCTACCGCTCCCTGTACTGACCCGATCCAATAATGGTTCCCGACTTTTAGGCAAAGCCGTGAACCACTAGTAAGTGGTTACCTCAAAATGTTTATTAGGTCACCTGGCTTTAGAACCGGATCCACAACTTTACCAGTGGCGATCTCTTTTAGCGTGTAGCGAGTTGGGATCAAAAATCCCGCCTCGTTGTTGCGTGCGATCTCTGCAATTTTTGCTTTGGACCAAGCCCTCCGGACGCGAGTACCACTTGCATCAACGTCAAGCCACGTCGAAAAGTCTTCTCGCCGGGAACCTTACCTTCGCGACTCGCCAGGTAGTGCATCAGTTTGAATTTGCGCCGAAGGCGTTCGCTAATTTCAGCCCAGGGTTGGAGCGCAGCGAGAACCCTGGGGATCAGACAACAAACCACGTTGCAACCCTGA
>DATEIS010000096.1:0-9384 GCA_035278765.1 Pyrinomonadaceae bacterium
CTCCGTGGCCGCCCGTGGTTTTGATCGGGTTCACCAAATCCGAGGCTGTCGCTCAATGAACACCTTTAGCTCAAACCACGGGCGGCCACGGAGGGCCGCCCCTACAGTACGTTCCGAGTTGCTACAGATTCGAGCGTTCGCGAAGGGCCCAACGGAGAAATTTGATTTGTTTGAGGTAGCGTGCGCACCACGCGCAGACAAAGAGGTGTAGACGGAGTTCAATCTGATCAGCAGGCGTCAATCTCCGGTCGAGCGACTCGGAGAGTAGCGGAACTATTTCGCTGCACGGTTTGAGCCTGCGGAGTAACCAGTGTCGAAGAGCACGCCTGATTTTCATCATTGAATAACAATCACGGAATTTAAGGCGTCGTAACCATCGGACACTCTCAGCCCGTTACTCGGATCTTCGATCCAACGTTTATCGTCGACTACAAACTTGTACTCATAACGACCCGGTCCCGGTGTGGCAACCCTGCAAAACCAAAGGCCTGTCGTGTCTTTAGTCAATGGATTTGAGCCGGCGTTCCAACCATTGAAGTCTCCCGCTAACGAGACCGTGTGAGCTTCATCATCGTGATACACAAAGACCAGATGACCGTTTTGTACGCGTGGCGGACTGCACCCGACGACGTTCAGCGCATGCTGCTCGTTCTTCGCCAATTCGATTGCCCGGCGCGCATTAACCACACCGAAACCCTGTCGAATCGCGGGTGTATTCGCAATTCGTTCTGCGGTTGAAATCAGGATGTTTTTGATCGCGCCTGGCGTTAGTGCGGGATTGGCCTCAAGCATTTGCGCAACTATCGAAGTCACAATTGGCGCGGCGAATGACGTCCCATCAACGTGTTGATAATGCGTGGATACGATCTTCAAATCCCGCAAAACATCTTCCACGTAACGGCGAATCAAATCAGGGCTCGAGAGAAGCAGATCTTCAGGCAGCTCAGCCGTGTCTTCGAGTTTACGCGCCAGTGACGGCAACTGGTAATCAGGCGCCGCAGCCAGCAGCGAGAGAGCCTCGGCGCGATGGTACAGATTCGTCCCAGGAAGGATTGGCGCCGCTACCCACATGGCAGGAGCGACAACCTCCGGCTTTACAGTTCCATCTGCTGTTGTTCCAAAGTTGGAGTGGTAAAGATCGAGATTCGTGCCGTGGAGTTGGTTGTTGTCGTGGTAGCCGCCAACCGTGATAACTGAAGGGGAATTGGCCGGCGGAATAGATGCCATTGCGTCGGAGTTTCCAGCCGCAACAACAACGACAACCCCATTTCTGATCGCTTCTTCCGCCGCTTGATCGATGATGCTTCTCGTACACGGAACATCGTCATCACCGCCAAGTGAAATGTTCAAAACGCGAATGTTGAATCGCTCGCGATTGGCGATGACCCACTTAATCCCGCGGGCGATATTCTCCTCAGTGATGCGACCATTTCTGCCAACTTTCACGAGCACAAGCTGCGACTCGTTAGCCAGACCTTTGTAAACTCCCTCGCATAAATGACCATTGCCTGCGGCCACCACTGACGTCTGCGTCCCGTGCCATTGCCACGACTCGGCTGGATCGCTCGAATCCAGCACCGTTCGTTCTTCAGTAATGTCCTTATAAACAAGGACGCGATTGCGTGTTTCAAATAGATCCGGATGCGGATAAAAACCCGAATCGAGAAAGGCGATCGTCACGCCTTTGCCCGTGTATTGCGGATCCGCGTTCAGTCTGATGCCGGTCGGAATGACTGCAAACCTGTTCGGCGCGTGTTGATGGTCGTGAATTGCGACACTCATAGTTATCTCCGACTGTTAAGTCGGAGACAAACACCGAACCTTACAGATCAGTTCTGATTGGTGAGGTTTCGCTTGATTCGTTCGCGAGCTTCGGAAGAGAGTGTCGGACCAGAAACCGATGTGAAGTCAGGAGATTCAGCCGCTTTCGCGCGGGCTGAATCGCGGATGATGTGCAGGTGCTCCATGTACCACTGGCACCACGCACAGATCCACAGATGAAGTTTCAGATTGATAGTTTCGCGCACTGTTAACTTGCGTTCCATCGACTGAGAGATTGTTTCGACCATTTGCTGGCACGGCGGCAACCTCCGCAAAAGAAAATAGCGGATCGAATGCTGGAGCTTGTCGTAAACCTTCAAAGCCATTTTTTAGCGTTCCGGTCGTTTAAACCAATTCACCTCAAGACAATTCCGCAGATGCAAACGTGCGCGATGAAGCATAACCCATAAGTTGTTTGCTGAGATATTGAGCAGCTCACAGATCTCGTCACTCTTCAAACCATCAACTTCGCGGAGCGTGAACACACTCGCAGTGCGTTGCGGCAGCGGCGAAAGGCAATCACTGAATACTCGCCAGAAATCACTACGCTCAATTAGTTCGGAAGGCGTGGCTTGCCAGTCAGTCGGCGCATGATTCGGATCCCAGTGGCCGGTCCATTGCCCTGACTCGCGAAATAACTCCGTATGTTCGGAGGCCTCGTCTTCGCCCTCACCTACGGGAGCTTCGCGCGCAACACGACGAAAGTGATCGGTGATTTTGTGCTTCATGATACCGACGAGCCACGTGCGTTCAGAGCCGCGCCCCTGGAAGTTTTCGTAAGCCTTGATCCCGGCGAGAAATGTTTCCTGGACCACGTCCTCGGCGGCAGTTTGATCGCGAAGTCGAAAAACGGCGTACTTGAAGAGATAGTCGCCGTGCTCATCGAGCCATGCGGCGCAGTCGGGTTGTTTAGCAGGAGATTGTATTTGCATCCGCAGATTAGGGATTGTATAAGACGACGCGGATGATGGTCTAGAAATGAAATGTCGTGATTGCGGAAATCAACTTGAAGTGAATGCACGCGGCTGTCCCCGTTGCGCGAGGAACGTGGAAGCTGAGCGAATGATAGATCGCTTCATCTGGCAGCGCCTCGTCCCTTTGTTGATTCTGGTCCTACTTGCCGGAGCCGCCGCGATCTTTCTCTTACGTCGTTAAAAAGTCGATTACGCATGCTATTGTGCCGCACGCTTCTTTATCCCAATTACCCCCGCAAAAGGAGAAAACGACAATGAGAGACCTCGCATCTCATCTCGTCGTACGCCTTTAAAAACTATTGCCTTTCACGGCTCGCCATGTCTATTATTGGGTCAGTTGACAAGGCCGATTTCCCATAGTCATGCGCTGGTCTTGTCTCAGAAGTCTCAGTAGTTTCTTAGCCCAAAACCCGTAACCTCTCACGCTTAAGGACTTCATCTTAGATCGGAGAAATATATGAAAAACCTCCCCCTGTTCCTCCTTGGACTGATCTGTAGTGTGTTCGCGATCTCGGTTTCTGCTCAAACACCAGAACAAGCGCGCAATTTCCAGATCGACGCGACTCACAAAGGCTCGATTACTATTGAGAATCTGGCGCCGCCTCTCAGACAGCGCTGGACGGTCAATTTCGGACGACCGATGTCTTATCCACTGATCGCTGACGGCAGGGTTTTCGTCACCGTAAAGAACGCGTCCCCCAGTTCCGGTACGACACTCTTTGCGTTGAATGCGACAGACGGCGCGACGATCTGGTCATTCAACCTGGGCGGATCCTCTTTCTGGAGCGCCTCCTGTTATGAGAATGGCCGCGTATTTGCAATTAATAGCTCCGGGTTGTTGCGATCGTTTGATGCTGCGACAGGAAATCAGAACTGGAGCGTACAGCTTCCGGGACAATTTTCGTTCTCTGCGCCACCGACAGTTTCCAACGGCGTCATCTATACCAGCGGGGCTGGTTCTGGCGGCACTGTTTATGCCGTTAATGCAAACACCGGGGCCGTCTTATGGACCGCGTCGGTGGCGAATGGCGGCAACAGTTCTCCTGTCGTGACGAGTGACGGTGTGTACGTTTCTTATAGCTGTCCAAACGTTTACAAGTTAAATCCCGCGACTGGTGCGCAGATCTGGCGCTTCTCGACAGGTTGTTCGGGCGGGGGTGGCAGAACACCGGCGTTGTACAACGGACGTCTTTATGTGCGCGATTTTTTTGACACCATCTTTGATAGTCAGACAGGAACGATTATTGGTAATTTCAACGCGAAGAACACTCCTGCCTTTTCCGGTGACCGAGGCTTCTTTCTTGATGGCCCACACTCTTTCGGATCATTCGGCACGCTGGTAGCACGCGACATCAATACAAACTCTATCCTTTGGAGCTTCGCCGGAGACGGTTTTCTGCAATCTGCCGTACTGGCCGTCAATAACTATGTTTACGTTGGTTCGTCGCAAGGAAAATTGTATGCAGTTGATGGCGCAACGGGGCAGCAGGTTTGGATGACTAATACGGGCGACAGCATACCTTATGTTGACGAAAATAATGCTTCACAACCTCTGACAAGTTTTGCGGCGGCCGAGGGTTTGTTGGTGATACCTACGAGCACAAAGCTAATAGCCTACGAAGGCGAGGACACGACAGCGCCAACGCTGATATTCGGCGATCAGACGCCGGCGCCGAATGCTGCAGGGTGGAACAACACCGCGGTCGATATTTCATTTACGACTGCTGATGATTTGTCCGGCGTGCAATCATCCGATCCGGCAAGTCCGTTGCACTTCACGTCAGAAGGAGCAAATCAGACTCAGCAAGTGACGGTTACCGACAACGCAGGTAACAGTGCGACGTTCACTTCACCGGCAGTAAATATCGATTTCACTCAACCTTCAACCGTCATTACCCTCCCGGGAATTAATGAGACTCAGGAATGGTTTGCCGCTGCTGTTACCGTAACACTAAGTGCTACTGACAATCTCTCGGGAATCGCAAACTCGTTCTACCGCGTCGATGGCGGCGCGACGCAGACCTACGCGTCTCCGTTTTCGATCACAAGCGATGGCAATCACTCGGTTGAATACTGGAGCGTGGATGTGGCGGGTAACATCGAAACACATCACACTCGGATTGTCAGGATTGATTCGACTAAGCCAGTAACGCAGGCGTCTGTTTCCGGCACTGCTGGAACGAACGAATGGTATCGGAGCGCCGTCCAGGTTTCGCTTAGCGCCACTGATAATTTCTCAGGCGTGCTTAACACGTTTTACCAAATCAATGGCGGACCGGAAATAACTTATACCGGGCCTTTCGTTTTATCCACGCCCGGTCATTACACGGTTCATTACTATAGTGCTGATAACCTCAACAACTTTGAATTCCCGAATACGCTGGTAGTCAAAATCGACATTACGGCTCCGGTCGTTATAGCGACAGCGAATCCAGCGACTGCTCCAAAGAAACCACAGCCTGTGACAGTCACGATTTCCGGAACTGTGACAGACAGTCTGAGCGGAGTCAGCAGCGCCAGCTTCAACGTGATTGACGAATACGGTGCGACCCAACCGAGTGGTTCAGTTACGGTGCAGGCAAACGGGACCTATTCGTTCACACTCAGTCTGCCGGCAACGAAACATGGGTCGGACAAAGACGGTCACCTGTACACGATCGTGGTGAGTGGTACCGATCAAGCAGGAAATTCAGCATCGACAACAACGACGCTGAGGATCAACTAAATCTGTGTAATCTGTGGATAAATCTAACGCACGGTGGTCTCCTGGCTCGCGCTCGTTATGAGCACTTTCCAGTTTTCGATCGCTGTTCCTTTCGTTTGCAGGTTCGAAGTCAGGTAATAGAGGCGCTGAGTGGCTGGTCCATTCGGCGCCTGTGTGAAGCGATCGTTTAGGAAGTACGGTGGTATTGACTGGTAATAGAGAGTTGCAGTCACGGATAGGTTTTTTGCTGTGAATGCGCTCAACGGGATTTCATACCTCAGGACGTTCGTTCCGCTACCGTCCGCGTAAGAGGGATCGCCGCCGACTTTCACGGGATGTGTTTCGTGCAGGTAATCCGCGGGGATGTACGGCGTCTTGTCGGCTTTGAGCGGGCCGGTGCTGGTCCATCCAAATGGCAGAAGCCGGTTGTCTTTCAACTGATAATCACGCCGGAGAAAGCTCGTGGTCATCACACAATCAATATTCAGGTTTAGCTCTTCATAGATTTGCACCTGGTCCTGCCGTGTAATTGCCGACCCGGTGTTCTTTTGCGGATCCCAGAAGAAGTGTCGTTGGTAATGCTGCGGAGTAACCTTGAGGCATGGAGTGGGATAATCGAGCGTCGCGGGTTTGGTGCCATCCTTGTAGACGTCGAATAGTTCTGACGGCAATCTTTCACCACTGCCGTCGCCTTTCGTGATCACGCCAAGCTCGTTCGTACAGCCGGAACACCAAACAGTCTTGCCCGTGTCGTTATCAATCACGCGAAACTCCAAAAACGCGCGACGGAATCCAACGCCGCTTGGCAAGCGATGACCCGTCTTGTTTGTAACCTTCACCTCCGCAATCAGTTTCTGATTACTGATCGTAGGCTCCGAAACCGAGACTTCAGCAGTAGAGTTCTGCGCTTGTTGCATAAATGCATCGATCGCCGTGGATAGATCGTCGAGGCCTGACATGTAGTCGTTTTGCCTGACGCCCAGGATCTCGTTGGCGAGAATATTCGTTCCATTCGACTTGAACGGCGACATGTACTGCCGAAACATTTCCAGCAACGTAACGTTTAGCCCTTGCAGTTGATGGCGAGCAAAACCCTTATCGCGGAAGCGAACCTTAATCTTGTCATCCGGTAACCGATTGCCGGTTTGCGGATACTGGTCGTCTTCGATGAACGCGATCGGCTGTTGGATCGTTGGAATGCTGAGTGTACCCGCGAAGTTAGTGTACTTCGTAGGCATGTGACAGTTCTGGCAGGTCTGCGCTTTTGAATTTGTACCAACCTCATTCTGATAACCACTATTGAGCCACTCGAGATAGGTTAGCTGCTCGAGGTGCGGTTTGTTTGGATCCGCGTTGGGATTGTCCATCAAAGGCAGATTGATCGTGTGGCAGTTACCACACATGCGTGACTCTTTGATGTACGCATTGTGTTTCGGCTTGATGCCGAGAGAATTGTTCATCGGATCCGTAACAATCTCTTTATCCTCGAATGGACCAAACAATTCTGTCGGATTGCCGGTTGTAAAATTGCCGGTGATCTTCGTTTTGAGGAAATTGACGAAGGGATCGGCGTCGGGTTTCGAAGGGTTATCCTCGATGATTCGATGGCACGCCATGCAGCTCACGCCATCGCGCGCCAAAGCGCCATAGATATATTTGTCGTTGGCTGGCGGATTCGAATCGTAAGTAGCGTAAACGAGTTCACTGTCAAAATTACCTTTATCAGTACCGCCGTGATCGTCGTCGAGCCTTCGCTTACCCATCACGCCGTGACACTTGAAGCACGTATTGTTGATTTGCTTGATCTTCTCAGCGACTTTTGCCGGATCGTTTTTGAAGAAAGTTTTTACAAACTCAATCTCGCTTTCCAGTTGTGCATAGAAAACCGGATCGCGTCCGGCGAGGCCCATCGGTGACCAACGCCACTCGCCAAATGGTGAGACGTTCATTACAGGTGTCGAGCCATCTTTTTGCTTTGAGCCGGTGTAGATCATCACGTTTCCGTATGTGCCGGCGCTGTGACAACCCATGCATTGATCGGAAGTAAGAAACTGGTTTGGATTTGGAGAGGGTTTGGGCTGCGCTTCGGCGGGCCCGATGTTCTGCGGGAAAACATGATCGTAAGTCTCACCCGGAAACTTCTTCACCTTATTTAAAGGCACCGGAGCGATCGATTTATAGAACGCTGTGAATTGTGGGTCGACAGTAGCAGGCCGCAGGTTAGCCATTTGACGAAAGACTGCTTGTTCCTGCACGTCGCTCGCATCTGTGTTATGTCCCGCTGTTGGAACATCGCGATCGCTGTCTGCGGCTTCACCACACGGTTGCGCCGGAGCTGATCCGTGCGAGCTTACCGGAGTAGATGCCCATGAAAGATCAACAAAGTAAGAATCCGGATCACCCGGAAAGCCATTGATGTTCTTCGAATAAGTAAACGTGTGCTCTTTCTCAGCCGAAGCATGGCACCTAACGCAATAGAGTCCGAATCCGGCATACGGAACCGCAAACGGAGGCTTGTTATTGTCAACGCATTGAGCGTCCCACATCTCTGCCCAGTACCAACCGTCAGCCGAACCTTTACTGTCTTTGATCATGATGGTCCACCCGTTGATTCCTTTTGGTGGACCAAGCTGGTATCGCGCTGCCGGCGCTGTGTACTGTTCCTTCACGATCATTGCGCCGTCTGGAATCGCCTGGCCCGAGTTTCTCTTTAAGAGCCAGTTGATGACCGCAGGCGAGTAATAGATCTTGACAGTTGGGTGAACACCGTAACTGACACCGTTAACGAAAGGACCGGTGTCGCGAAGCTTTTTGTCTTCACACCACTTCAGAGTTTTATATTTTCCCCCAGTGAGAAATGTTTTGAGTTGTGCCTGAAATTCCGGAAGTCTCGCCGGGAGAAAACTACTCGGCAACGGCAAGCCGCTTTCTTGTCCGCCTGCACACGGTGATGTTTGCGCGTGTGTGGTTCTTGTCAGCGCGATAAAAACAGAAGCCAGGATCAGACACAGGACCACGATGTTGCCCAGTAATCGTATTCTCATGTTCACCTCTGAGGGGTTTGACGATTAAGCAGAGTCGGGTGGAGAAAAGAATGCCGTCCCTGGCACGTTTGAAGACGCAGGCAATTTATCTCGCGGGAAAAGAGACCGTCAAGAAGATTATTTTAATGATCGTTCACACGGGAAACGGGTTCGAGTGTGCACGTGGTGTTTTCCGTGACGCTGGCCGTCTCCCATGGCTGCGCTGGGTTCAGCTCGCGAGTTTCAGAAGGTTCCTGTTCGAGGACGAGGGTGGGGCTGGTTACTTCTTCACCGCGTCGGGCCAGGCGTCGCACTTGCCAGACTCCGAGTCCGAAATAACTCAGGACGGCGACCGCACTGACGATCATGTAACCAACTATTATCCATTCGCTGAGTTGGAGTTTTTTCAGCAGCGCTGAACCACCAAAGATCGCCGCCATTCCCATCACTGTGATCCAGAACAGCCCTTCCATCTCACTGTCCATGCGTTTCTCAAATATCTTGACCAGTTCGACCTGATCTTTGGCGGCCAGATCTTTGACGGCGAGATTCGAACCACAACGATTGCAGTACTTCATTTTCGAAGCCAGTGCCGCTCCGCAGGATGGACAGAACATGGTTTTCTCCTCCTTGATGGGCTATTACGCAGATCGGGCGCGGAGCGTTTCAAGGAGACTGACGTCTTCTTGATAATCGCACTACTTAAAGCCAGAATAGGGTCCATGAAATATCGCACGATCAAAACTCCTCCTGGTAGAGGAACCATTACTCTCGAGGATGCAGTAAACGCTGCCAAAGCGGTTTCTTCGAATGGATCTCACGGTCGAAGTAAGCCAAAAGCGGATACGTGTGGATAAAATCT
>DATEIS010000097.1:0-2504 GCA_035278765.1 Pyrinomonadaceae bacterium
CGACACGCCAATCGTTCGGTTCACTAACACCGCTCCCATTACGACGCAATCGACCATCGGTAACGCCGGAAACTTCCCCATTCAGCGTTATCAAACAGATAATCAATACGTTTACAACGTCTCCACTCTGTTTCGCTCCACTCACAATTTCAAATTCGGTACGGACATTCGGCGTCAAGCCCTCGACGATCTTGCCGACAGCAACTCGCGCGGCTCGTGGAGCTTCAGCGCGACCAGCGCCATTCTTTGCAACAACATAAATTATGGCAACGGCTTCAACGCGTTCCTTAACGGCTGCGTTGGCTCATTCACCAAGGGATATGGACCGTTCTTCCTTGAAAACCGCATCAACGAGGCAAACCTTTACGCGGAAGATACCTGGAAAGTACGACCGAATCTGACCTTAAACCTCGGTGCTCGCTACGAATACGTCTCCGTGCCGAGAGAGGTTGAGAATCGCATCGACTACATCTACGGATCTGACAAAAACAACATCGAGCCACGTGTTGGTTTTGCGTGGAGTCCTGATTTTGAGAATGGAGTGTTGAAGACACTCTTTGGGCGAGTGGGCGATTCTTCGATTCGCGGTGGATATGGCATCTATCACGGCCGGATATTTCAATCAGTGTTCTCGCAAACCGGCGCTGCTGTGCGCTTCAATCCGCCGAACGCGTTTATGTACACCCAGTCTGGCATTGCCAGTACGGTTTTTAATCCAAATAACCTACAGGATCCGACGAACGGCTTTGTCTTTACCCCCGGTCCTCAAACTTCCCGACATCCGGAGAATTTGATCGATCCGGGACTGGAAATGCCGTACACGCAACAGTGGAATCTGAGTTTCGAAAGACAGATTCCCTTCAACTCGGCATTGCGCGTGAGTTATACCGGCAATCGCGGCATCGGACTGCTTCGCTACCAACTGGTAAATCTTCCGTTGAACGATCCGAACGGCGTTCTCGTCGCCAATCATCCAAACAATGCACCCGCAGTCCTTTATACCGCGGCGCAGCGCACGGCGGGCGATCCGCGTGGAGTTGATGTTCGCGGTCAGACTCTTCGACTCGCCGCTAACATCCTTTGTGCCGGAACCGGACTCCCCGGTATTCCTACGTCGACTCAATGCCCGGTGGCCGTTCCGCTTGGTCCACTCGAATATAGTTTGCTGGTTCCACGTACGAACGAGCGCCGTCCGGATGGTCGTTTCACAACCAATACGGCCGTGAGCAACGGCTCATGGAGCTATTACAACGCGCTTCAGCTTGAATGGACCAAACGCCTGAGTCATAACATCAACTTCCAGGCTGCGTATACTTTCAGCAAAGCGATCGACACAACTTCGGAAGCTACTTTCGTTGGCGCCGGTGATTCGAATCAAACCGGTAATGGTGTTCGGGATGCACGCGCACTCTCCCGGTTCCATACGCCGCACCGTTTCACCATCTATGGAACGTATCGCACTCCGTGGTTCAGAGACCAACGTGGTTTCCTCGGACAGACACTCGGTGGTTGGCAGATCTCAACTGTCGTGAAACTCTCGAAGGGCACGCCGTTTTCGGTCACGACCGCCGCGCGCGACCTGAACTTTGATACTTTCAGCGAATTCAGACCGATCCTTCTCGACCCGTCCGTATTGGGACGCAGCATCAACCATCCTTCAGACTCCCGACAGTTACTGCCTGCTTCAGCGTTTCGGACGTTGAATGTCTCGGACGTCGGGACGACCCCGATTCTGCTGGGACGTAATACGTTTTATGGTGACGGAGTTAAGAATATCGATTTCGGGTTCGCCAAAACGTTCCCGATGCCGTGGGAAGGACACAAGTTCACACTGCGCGCTGATCTATTCAATGCGTTCAATCACGTGCAGTACGGTTTTCCGGTTAGTCTGGACATAGCCAATTTGAATTTCGCGGCCATCACGGGTACAGCAACACAGTATGCTCCGCGCAGTGTGCAGTTTTCGTTGCGTTACCAGTATTGATAAGAATGAGGTTCGTACTTCGAGTTTCACATTCGCTTTCTCTGTGCGTCCTCTGTGTTCTTTGTGCCTGTGTGGTGTCCTTTGTTCAGGCTCCACTAACCACAGAGACACAGAGAACTCAGAGTTTTCACAAAGACGAAGTACGAGCACTTTGGGTCGTTCGGACGACGCTGACGTCGCCGGAAAAGATCCATCAACTAGTCAATGCCGCCGCGGACAACAGCTTCAACACGTTGATTGTTCAGATCCGCGGTCGCGGCGACGCTTATTACAAATCAAAAGTTGAACCGCGTGCGAGTGAGTTGAAGGACCAGCCGCCGTCTTTCGATCCACTCGCACTCACACTTGCCGAAGCACACAAACGCGGACTAAAAGTTCACGCTTGGATAAACACCAACCTGCTCGCCAATCTCGACGCATTGCCGTCCGATCCTGCACACGTTTACAACAAGCATCCGGAGTGGCTGGCTGTTCCCAAGCCTGTCGCCTCCGAGCTCTACGATATATCGCCACGCGATCC
>DATEIS010000098.1:0-9551 GCA_035278765.1 Pyrinomonadaceae bacterium
GTGGCCGCCCGTGGTTTTGATCGTGTTCGCCAAACCCACGGCCGTCCGCTTCTTGAACCCTTTAATCAAACCACGGGCGGCCACGGAGGGCCGCCCCTACAGTACGTTCCGGGAGGTTTAAATTACTTTTCGTTTTTCTTGGCGAGAGAATCGAGTAGTTTCACGCTGTTTTGAAGAGCCGGCGCCACCGGATGATCCTCCAGGATCTCTGGTCCATAGACTTCGACTGTACGAATGCCGCCGAATGTCAGAATGCTGACTCGAAAGTGCTCCGCAGCAGGTTCGGGTATTTTGTGCTCATTAGAGAGAGGAGCGCCGTTTATTAAAGGCTCGGCTGCTTTCAACAGATCGTAGATGTTGCGATCGATCCCGTCATCAGTGCCGGCTGCATCCCACACGATTATCTTGTCCTGCCCACCATGCCACCGTGCACGACCGTCAACGTACGCGGCAAGTGTTCCAACGCCGGCTTCGTTATGCAGTTCACAAACGACGCCCTGGATCTGATCGGCAATATCAGCTGGCGGTCTTTCTCCCAGGTCGCGCAGACCTTTCCACGCCCAGAGTTCCACACGAGATTCAACATCAGGGATCGCGAGTATCTTTTTCAAATCATTCTTTGCCTGCTCAGTGTTGCCCTGGCGAGACGCGGCTAGAGCGGAGGCAAACAACGACCACGGATCATTCGGACCGGCGGGACCCGTTGGCTTGGCGATTTCTGAGATCTGTTGGAGCGACTGGTCGGCAAAGAACAAGGCTTTGAAGTCACCGGACGTTCCAGTGTTTGGACTCGCGCTCGCCGGCGCGTTATTAGGCCCTGTCTTTGAATTACACGCCAGACAGGCCAATACGATGATTCCCAATCCAATTACACTAATCGGTTTCATAAGCGCTTTCTATCCACAGATTACACAGATAGAATAGGATTTGAAAATGGCAAACGAATTATCAGCACGAACGATCATGGTTGTCGAAGATTACGACGACACCCGCCTGTTGCTCAAAAAAGGACTCGAAACACTGGGTTACAGTGTGTTGGAAGCAAGCAACGGACAGGAAGCGGTCGATATCGCCGGTCGCGAACACCTCGATTTGATCCTCATGGATCTCGATCTGCCGATTCTTGATGGCATCGTCGCTACCCAACGCATTCGACAGCAAACCGAGAAGCAGTATGTGCCGATTGTCGCTGTCACTGCTTATCCAATGTCCTACACGCATGTGAAAGCGTTTGCTGAAGGTTGTGACGAGTACATGGCGAAGCCGATCGACATGACAGAGCTCGAGCGATTGGTCAATCGCTATCTCAAACCCGAGGCCTCAATTTAAAAGACAAATCACATTTGCTGAATTATCATTTCGTCGCCCATTGATTGAAAGGGATTGAAAGGCGGATCAATTATGGTTTCCTCAGCCCGCCAGGCAATCGCCTGTGTCCTGTTTATCTTCATTGCTGCGGTATGTTCCCGCTCGCAAGTCGCGCCCGCAAAGAGTTCAACGGCGACGATTAGCGGAAAAGTCACCCTCAAGAATAAGGGTCTGGCCGGAATCGTCGTCACAGCCAGAACTAAGAACTATTCAGGTCCGGATCGATCTCGTCTGCGCGCAACCACCGATCAAACCGGCAAGTATCGAATCACAAACGTGCCTCGGGGTACTTATGACGTCATGCCGCTGTCACCCGGCCTGGTCCAGGAAAGTGCAGTATTTGAAAAGCCAGTGGTGATTGAAGAAGGTGACGACGTTGAAGACATCAACTTTTCCATGGTTCGAGGAGGCGTCATCACCGGAAGAATCACCGACGCTGACGACAAACCGATGGTGGAACAACAGATCTTTCTCCAGCCGGTAGATGGACCATACGCGGAAACACCCTACTACAGAAGTGGAATTACTACGGACGATCGAGGTGTATATAGAGCTTTTGCCTTGCGACCGGGGAAGTACAAAGTATCCGTTGGTCAGGGCGACAATCATATGCCAGGTGGCCCGCAAATGTACCGGCAAACGTTCTATCCGTCAGTTACCGATTCGGCTAAGGCAACTGTCATTGAAGTAACGGAGGGAAGCGAAGCAACTGATATCGACATCATGATGGGCCGGCCGTTCACCGCATTCAAGGTCACTGGCAAGATCGTCGACGGTGAAACCGGAAAGCCCGTGTCTAACATTCGGTACGGAATATTTCATGGCACCAGCGAAGGTTCCGGTCAATCCACTAGTGGCCTAAGTACGAATGCCAACGGAGAGTTCAAGTTTGAAGGTGTAATGCCGGGCAAGTATTCCGTTTTCATCGCACCCGAGATGAACACTGAAGTGCGCGCAGAGCCGGTTCCGTTTGAAGTTGTCGATCAGGACATCACGAATCTGGTGCTTAAGGCTTTTAAAGGATCAAGTGTGTCGGGCGTCGTAGTTTTAGAAGGCGTGGAGGATTCTGGAACAATTGCGAAATTAGGAAATCTTTTTGTTAGCGCGATGTCTGAACGGAAGGAAGGAATGATGCATTACGGTTCTTCCGGAGCGGTTGGTTCGAATGGAGGCTTCAAAATTGGAGGGTTGTCACCGGGCGTTGTCCACTTCGGAGTTGGCGCACACAATTTTGGGGGTGGAAATAAACAGGTTGCGCTTCTGCGGATCGAACGCGACGGTATTGTTCAACCAAACAGCATCAGCATAAAAGATGGCGAGCAGGTAACGGGTGTGCGGCTGATCATCAAAACGCTCACAGCCTCAATTCGCGGGCAGGTCAAGTTTGAAGACGGTGAGCTACCCGCGAACGCGCGCATGTCGATTTGGGTGCAACCAGTGAACGATGGCCAATCGTTGAGTCGAGTGTACATGAATTCAAATCCGCAGATAGATGCTCGCGGAAAGTTTTTGATCGAGGGAGTGGCCGGCGGGACTTACGAGATCAACATTGGGGTTTTTGAAGCCGGACGCTACGACAGTACTAAAATTTTCAAACAGCAGGTCACCGTTGCTGATAACTCGGTGAGTGATGTGACGGTAACGATTAAACTCAAGCCTTGAATCAGACTTGGGTCGGGTCAATACAGGGAGCGGTAGCGACCTGGTCAGTGATCAGCATGCGATATTTCCTAACGATTTTTGACCCCGATGTTTTGACCAGGTCGCTACCGCTCTCTGTACTGACCCGACCCAAGAGCGATTCTTACTTTTGGAGCAAAGTCCTCGCGATAGTGCTTCTCACGTCTACGTGTGTGGTGGCGCAAGTTCAGCCTTCGAATCCTCCTGGACCAAAAACCGGATCCATCAAAGGAACTGTCGTCAACGAAAACGGTCAGCCGCTGCAAAACGTTGTGATTTACCTTCGCACTTTCAGTTCGTTACGACCCGTGCAATTCGGGCTGACCGATAACGAAGGAAAGTTTGAGGTAACCGGCCTCGAACCACTGACGTTTCAGATCTTCGCAAGACACAGTGTCTACAGTCTTCTGCCGCGCGACGAAGGCACACCAAACAATTATCACATTGGCGACTTCGTGAAACTGGTGATGGTCAAAGGCGGCGTCATCACCGGCACTGTAACCTCGCGTGATGGTGAGCCAGTGATTGGCGTGCCGGTTCGTGTCATCGCAGTTCCAAACGGCGATTTAAATCAGGAATGTTTAACTGACGATCGTGGCGTCTATCGAATTTATGGCTTGGCGAGTGGAAAGTATGTTGTCTCGGCGGGTGGAAGCCAGGGACCTAACTCGTTTGGTCCATACGAT
The DNA here is from genome assembly GCA_035278765.1 of Pyrinomonadaceae bacterium. Taxonomy (GTDB): domain Bacteria; phylum Acidobacteriota; class Blastocatellia; order Pyrinomonadales; family Pyrinomonadaceae; genus PSRF01. Next base: position 3,735 of record DATEIS010000098.1, read on the forward strand.
GGTGACGCCCCGACTTATTCACCAGCTTCAACTCGCGACACGGCGGCAGAGATCAACGTGCGTGCAGGAGAGGAGACGACAAACGTCGATATTCGCTACCGTGGCGAACCCGGACGAACTGTAAGCGGAACGGTGAGCAACCCACCGGTTGGGGAACCCAGAGCCGGAGCCGGAGTTTTTGTCAGTTTAAGTTTAAGCGCTGAAAGCGGTACTCAATTGAATGTCGGGACCACCGGGCTAAGCGGCCGCGGGTTTGCCTTTCCTGGAGTGGATGATGGGGAGTACACGGTTGTCGCCCGCACGTTCGGTCTTGATGGAGAAACGTCTATTTCACAACCGCAACGAATTACTGTCAGGGGCGCGGATGTGACCGGCATTGAGCTGTTACTGAAACCGATGGGAACTGTGAGCGGGCAAATAGTGCTTGAAGAGTTGAAAACAAAAGAATGTGGCACTAAGGAAACGCCGGTGCTCACCGAAGCGGTCGTGTCTGCGTGGCACAAACAGGATGAAGCTGCGAAAGCGCTGCCGAATTCTGTTTGGGGGTTGGGAACACCGGCCAGTGCGGATGCGCAGGGAGGTTTCAAGCTGCGCAATCTCGCGCCCGGTGACTATTACTTCGTGACGCGATTCTCGGGGAAGTCGTGGTACTTGCAATCGGTGTCGCTTGCATCGCCGGCGACAAAGAAAGTAGTGGATGCGACTCGCGTTTGGACCGCGGTCAAGAGTGGTGACCGGATTTCGGGGTTGAAGATTACGCTTGTCGAGGGGGCTGCGTCGGTTAGCGGTCAGGTTGCGTTAGCAGAAGGAGAAACGCTCCCGGAAAAACTGTTTGTCTATCTCGTGCCGGCGGAAAAGGAGAGCGGTGATGAGGTATTGCGCTTCTATGGCGCGGCCGTGAGCGCCGACGGGAAGATCACGCTGAGTAATCTCGTGCCGGGACGTTACTGGTTGTTAGCGCAAACCGCGCTTGATGGAGGATTCACGAAGCTGCGACTGCCTGACGCAACTGAGACACGCGCAAAACTTCGCCGCGATGCAGAAGCGTTGAAGACGGAGATCGAGTTGAAGCCTTGCCAGAATGTTGTTGATGTACAAATAAAGGGTGGCCGTGAGGCCACCCCTTAAGTTAACTCGATCCAAAACTATTTTCGCTTGCGCTGTGTTGCGCGCAATTGACGAATCTGTCGTTTCAGTTCCACGATCTCTTTTTGCTGCTCTTTGATCGCATTCAGCATGGTCCAGATGATCGGGTCGTTGTTGACCATCAGGTAGCCATTCGCGTTTGTCGTAACAGCTTCCGGAATTACCTGCTGCACGGCTTGGGCGCCGAAGCCGATATGTTCGCCTGATGACTTGATGCCCATCGCGTTGTCTGACTTGTACTCATAACGCAGTGGCTGCAACTTCATCACTGCACTGAGTCCACTGTTGAAGTTTCCTTTGATGTTCTTCAGACGTTCATCCGAAAAGACCGCCCACGTTCCACCACCGGGCTTGCTCGCAGTGCCGTTGACTGACAGCGTGTCGGTTGGCGCAGTGGTTCCGATACCGACGAAGCCGCCGTTCGGATTGATCAGGAACTGGAAGTTCGTCGCCAGATTCGCGCTGGAAGTAGCTTGAACCCATCCTGCTCCTGAAGCTCCACCAAATCCAAAATCGATCACGCCGGCGCCGCCTGACTGGCTGAAGCGCGTGATACCCGTCGGGGTCGTACCGTTGTTTACGGGTAGTCCCGCGCTCCCTAGAACTTCAAGCTTCAACGCTGGGGCAGCGGTATTGATGCCCGTGTCACCATCAGCCGAGATATCGACCGAACTGGTTGGCGCACCGGGACGGATACGGAAAGGCAAACGTGATCCACTGGTCACGTCGCGCACGAAGAAGTTTGCTTCGTTGGCGCCGATGTCCCATGTTTGGGCAGTGAAGCCACCTGAGTTGTTTTGCTCGAGACGCATCGCCGGAGTGTCGCTAGTGTTGATATGTAGGTCCAACACGGGTGTTGCTGTCCCGATGCCGGTGTTACCACCGCTGCTGACCCTGAGTGAATTTGCCGGGGCACCCGCGTCAACCTGAAACACGATCGTTCCAGTTTCAGAGTTTCCAGTCGCGCCCTGATCAACGATTCCAAGGAAACTGGCGCCGCCGCTGCCTTGAGCATTCGCCCGGATCTGCCAGTTGTTGGTGGCAAAACCCGCGGAGACGCTGGTGTCGTCAAACTGGAGGCGTGTGTTGTTCTCTTTGAGTCTGATCGTGTCAAAACCAAAAACCTCGCCGTTCACGCAATCAAGACCGCTACAAGTGCTTCCCTGGACGACCAGGTCGTCAGCTATTACGAAGTCGAACACCATAAAGCGTGGGTGGTGTCTTTGAATTTTGAAATTGGTACGGCCTGCCGAAACAGCTTGAGTTGGTGCTGGGGCTGGTGCTGACTCAGCGCGGGCTTGTTTAGCACCTTCTTCGCTAGCGCCCGGAAGAATGACCGAGCCGCCCGAGATCATGAAACTGCCTGATTGTACGAGCGCCTGAGGCAGTGAGCCCTTTTTGCGCAGATCGCGCGTAACTTCAGATTCGTTGCCTTTTTCACGAGCAGCTTTCAGCGCGGCTTTAGTTTCTGACGATAGGTTGGGAGCCACTCGCAGCTCATAAATGTAAACTCCATCGGGCATTCTTTCGCCTTTAGCGTCATTCAACTTGAATTCCGCAGAATTTCCCGACTTGAATTCCTTCGAGAATGCAATGCCGTCTGGTCCAGTAACGGTGAGAGTGACGGCTGCATGGGGTGCATTAACATCAAATCTAACACTCGAGCCCAGGCTCGAGATGCCGGCAAATTGATTTTTGTCTTCATTGGATTGGGCCAAAACTAAAACGTTAAAGCAGGCAAGAACAAGGGCAATACTTAACACAGAGGGTAAACGCTTAAGAGTTTTCATGGAAAAGCCTTCCTTATCGGCCAGGGTGCCGATCATCAAAAGTGGTGGATTAAGGACTCTCCAAACAGGGAAACAGAGAGCGACCTTAGGAATGCGAGGTGTTGCAGAAACCCAGCGTATAAAACGATCTTCAAGTGGCGAAAGTCAAGAGTTAAGTTTCTTACATTCTTGTCCACAGATTACACAGATTGTTTTTAGTAAATCTGTGTAATCTGTGGATAAGAAATAGTTGAATCGCCGGGGCAATAGGCGCATACTGCGCGCGTCGGTCGGGGATGGTCGCCCCCTCTCCTCAAAACGCGAACTGAAAACAGCATGTTGCTTGGACCACATCAGTGGTGGAGGCACTATGAAGACCTTTTTGCTTCTCTCGCTTCTCCTGAGTCTCCTGATCCCTGTGCAAACTCCTGTCGATTCACCATTGGCAGTCGCCAGTTTCAAATGGACGCGCGCGCGCCGCACTATTGAAGCTGCTGCAGTGGAGGGAAACGCGCCTGCCAGAGCGATGATTCCGCAGAATCGAATCTTTGCGCGCAACGCGCGAGCCAACGATCCGGCAGGATCGAGAGATCCAAATGCCGACACGATTGATGGCCGCAGTGCGGCGCTCGAAAAAAGCGTCGCCGAATCTCGGGCGCCTAAAGCCGAGCCGATGGACGGCTATCTTTATCGCATCAAAGTACAGAACACGATCAAAAAAGAGGTCGAGATTGTTTTCTGGGAATATCAATTTCGCGATCCCGCAAATCCGGAATCGGTATCGCGTCGACAGTTCCTCTGCGGAGTGAATATTCCGGAAGGGAAGTCGAAGGAACTCGAAGGGTTCAGCCTCTCAGGCCCGAGCGATGTAGTTGACGTTAAGACTCTCGGTTCAGGTGCAGCATTCAAGGAAAATGTTGTTATCAACCGGATCGAATATACAGACGGAGCCATCTGGCAAAGAAAAGCCTGGAATCTTGCTGAGGTAAAGGATAGCTACGAGCGCGTGCTGCGCGAACCGTGGCGCCCCGGAATGTGCAAGGGACTTTAGGCAATGGAAACGGCTGAAAATCAAAAGCCAAGAGTCCTCATCATTGACGATGAGGAACAAATCAGAAATCTACTGATCGACGTTCTGGGCAACTCCTACCAGTGTTCAGACGCAGGTTCGGCAGAAGAAGCACTTGCTGCGCTCGCCAAGACTACGTTCGATCTCGTAATCAGCGACATCGACATGGGTGGTATGAGTGGTTTGGAACTCGTGCCGCGCGTTCACTCGCTCTCGCCCGATACTGTCGTCGTGATGGTGAGCGGAAATCAGGATATCGAGTTTGCCATCAAGGCGTTGCGTGTCGGTGCTTTTGATTACATCACTAAACCGATCGACCTGCGACACGTCGAAGCGTCAGTCGAACGAGCACTCAATCACCGCAACCTGTTGAAGGAAAAACGTCGTTACAAGGAACAGATCGAGAATCTTCTGCAACAACGCACGGCGGAAGTTCATTGGCTCGGCAACTACGACACAGTTACACAACTCCCTAATCGCGCCCTCTTTGAAGATCGCGTACAGCAGGCAGTCGCGATCGCAAAAGCGACGGGCCAATCACTCGGAGTTTTATTTATTGCACTCGATCAGTTCAAGAAGGTAAACGACTCGTTGGGCCATGGTCCGGGCGACGTACTGTTGCGCGAATTTGCCGAACGACTAAAGAGTTGTATCAACAAGTCAGACACGGTGGCGAGATTCGCTAACGACGAGTTTGCGCTTTTGCGAACGCAGATCGACGGCACGAAAGACGTGATCGAAACTATCGCTTCACTTTCGCAGGTGTTGAAGTTTTCCTTCGATCTTCCCGGCCACGAACTCTTCGCGACCTCGAGTGTCGGCGTCAGTCTGTTTCCAGTTGATGGTGAGGACTGCCAAACGCTATTGAAGAATGCGGGCGCGGCGCTGTACAAAGCGAAACGTTCGGGTGGAGCGAACTATCAGTTCTTCACCGCCGACATGCACGAGCTGGCGGCAAATCGTCTGGCACTCGAAAGCAGTCTTCGTCGCGCGATTCAGAACGAAGAGTTTTTACTTCATTATCAACCACGGGTGTCGGTCGATTCGCTGGCGATCACCGGGGTCGAAGCGTTGGTGCGATGGCAGCAGCCGCATCGACTGGTGCCGCCGTCTGAGTTTATTCCGCTTGCAGAGGACACTGGTCTGATCGTTCCGATCGGCGAATGGGTTTTGCGTGAGGCTTGTTTGCAGGGGCGGCGCTGGGTCGAACAGGGATTCGCGCCAATTCCGATTGCCGTGAACATCTCCGCGCGACAGTTTCACGATCGCGATCTAGCGCAGACGGTGATCAAGATCCTTGAAGAAACTGGTTTATCGCCGAAGTACCTTGAGTTGGAACTGACCGAGAGTTCCATCATGCAGAATGCGGAGTTTGCGGCGAGCATGTTGAACCAGTTGAAGAGCATGGGCGTCAATATTTCGATTGATGATTTTGGCACCGGTTTCTCTTCGCTCGCATCGCTCAAGCGACTTCCGATTGATGCGTTGAAGATCGATCAGTCGTTTGTGAGGGAAGCGAATAGCGATCCTGACGATGCGGCGTTAGTGATGGCGATCATTACCCTTGGCCACAACCTACGATTGAAAGTTGTGGCCGAAGGAGTGGAGACGGAAGATCAGTTAAGGTTTCTGCAGTTATTGCGGTGCGACGAGATCCAGGGATATTTCTACAGCAAACCCCTCCCCGCCGAGACCCTCGTCTCATTGTTCGATCAGCAAGTTAAAACAGATCAGAGTTGGGCGTAACTGTAGGGGCGGCCCTCCGTGGCCGCCCGTGGTTTGGAAGGGATCTTCTGGCAAAACGTCTGATCAAAACCACGGGCGGCCACGGAG
>DATEIS010000099.1:0-3915 GCA_035278765.1 Pyrinomonadaceae bacterium
GTTAACGAATGCGGCCACCCCTGTCAAACTGACCATCGACAGAACCGTGCGCGGAATGTTACGTAATACCTGAAAGCGGTTTAGAGAGGGTCGCTCGACGAGTCAATCGCTTTTTATGCCAGTACGCTATCCACCAGACGACAAGCAATATCCCCGCAAAACGAATCGTGATCTCCGCACTCCACGCGTAGTGTCGTATGTGGAGTCGAGGCCGAGTTTTCCGCGTCGAGTGGTGCGGCGACTGTTCAGTGCGCCGGTGATCGTCCCGGTCGTGTTTGTGAGTGCAATCGTACTGGGAGTTCTGATCTATTACTGGACGGTTTTTTCAGGACGCATCGACAATCTACTGGCGGGCGAAGTTTACACACGAACAGCCGGCATTTACGCGGCGCCAAAACAGCTTCGTGTCAATGAGACGATCTCGCAGACAGACGTAATCTCTTTTCTAAAGCGCGCCGGTTACGTTGAGAAGACACAGCAGGCAGACACTAATCGCGGGCGTTATGCAGTAAATGGAACGTCTCTCGATATCGAGCCGAGCAGTGCTTCTAGTGTTGACGGCACCAGGCAGTTTCAGAACGTCAGAGTGCAGTTTTCAGGTTCGGGAAAGTCGATCAGTTCGCTTACTGATCTCGAAGGCCGTGGCACGCTACAACGTGTTTGGCTCGAGCCTGAGTTGATCAGTTCGGTGACGGGAACCGAGCGAGCGAAGCGTAAGGTGATCGGTTTTAGCGATTTGCCGCCACATCTCGTGAAGGCGATTACAGTCACAGAAGATCGCTCTTTCTTCGAGCACTATGGCGTCAACATTCGTGGCATCGTCCGCGCTTTTATTCGCCGTTACGATTCAGATCCCAACTCGCCGATTGCACGCCAGGGTGGTTCGAGCATCACACAACAACTCGTCAAGAATCTTCTTCTTTCACCGGAACAGACGTGGCGACGCAAGATCAGCGAAGCCTACATGTCGATTATCCTCGAGACTCGCTTGAGCAAAGAGAAGATCTTCGAACTCTATTGCAATCAGGTTTACATGGGACAGCAGGCGGGCTTCTCGATCAATGGCTTTGGCGAAGCTTCCAGTGCTTATTTCAATAAGGACGTCACAAACCTGACGCTCTCGGAGTCGGCGTTTCTCGCGGCACTGATTCGTAGCCCTAATCGTTACAACCCATACACAAAGATCGAAACAGCAACTGCGCGTCGCAATCAGGTTTTGGATTCGATGGCCGAAGCGGGGGCGATTACTCAGGACGAGGCGAAGACTGCTAAAGCGACTCCGCTTCAGGTTGTGCCATCGAGAGGACGAATCGACGTTTCAGATGCGCCTTATTTTGCTGACTACGTACAGAATCAACTCGGCGACATGATTGCCGGTGCCGGCACCGAACACCTGCGCATCTACACGACGATCGACATGGATCTGCAACGCGCCGCGTACGCCGCACTGACGAAGCAGATGGCAGCACTCGACAAGATCCAGTCGAAACGTTTTGAGCCGGGAACACTGCAAGCGGCGCTGATCGCGATGAATGCGAAGACGGGCGAGATCGTCGCGATGGTTGGCGGACGTGATTATTCGAAGAGCCAGTTGAATCGAGCCACGGATGCGTTTCGTCAACCGGGTTCGGTGTTCAAGCCCTTTGTCTATGCCACTGCGTTGAATACGGCATTCGATCCGGTGCCGCGTGTGATCACTCCGGCAACGACCTACATGGATGAGCCGAAGACGTTCACCTTCGACAACCAGGAATACTCACCCGGAAACTTTGGCGAAAGTTACTCGCACGAGCCGGTTACACTCCGCGATGGTCTGGTCCATAGTCTGAACGTTGTTACCGTTGAAGTGGCGATGGAAGTGACGATCGGGCGTGTAATGAATCTCGCTGCAAAGGCTGGACTGCCAAAACCGCCGCGCTCATATCCGGCAATGGCACTGGGCACGAGTGAAGCCACACCGCTTCAGATTGCTTCCGCATACACTGCATTTGCGAATCTCGGAAGCCGCACGACTCCGATTGCAATCAATCGCATAACAACCGGCGACGGCGTCACCGTTGCTGCGCCAACGACGCAGAAGAGCGAAGTGATGCGCCCTGAGGTAGCTTACGTGATGACGTCGTTCATGAAGGACGTTGTGAATCGCGGCACCGCGTCAAAGGTGCGCGCGCGTGGTTTGAAAGGCGTTTTGGCGGGTAAGACAGGAACATCTCGCGACGGCTGGTTTGCGGGTTACACGCCGAATCTTGTTTGTGCAGTATGGGTTGGTTTTGACGACGGTTCTCAACTCGGTTTGACCGGCGCGAATTCGGCGTTACCGATCTGGGCTGACTTCATGTCCGTGGCCCTCGCCGAACATCCGGAATGGGAAGGCGACTGGGATGTGCCCGCTGGAATTGAACAAGTCGACATTAATCCCAAGACCGGTAAACCAACCCAATCGGGTGATACAGAGAAGCGGGTGGAATACTTTATCAACGGCACTGGTCCGAATGACACCGCCGAGTTGCCACAGGAAGAAGCTTCGCCTGTTGAATTGCCGTCGCCGTCGCCAATCGAGCAGTATGAAGAGGCGCCGATACCATCGCCTTCGCCCTCACCGACGCCGCGAAAAGCGCCTTCACTACCTGACAGTGCACTCGAAGGCACGATCACTTTAGATATCGATCCGCAGACCGGACTGATTGCAGTTGAGACTTGTCCCGTGATTCGAACCAAGACTTTTGTGCTCGGCACCGAGCCGAAGAAGTATTGTGGTCCGAAGTATCACCAGCACAACACAATCGAACCTTCCGGCCGCCCACGCGTCGTCGGCACGCCACCAAACAGGTAATCAGTCATAAATCCGTGTTCATCTGTGGTTGAAGTGCAGAGTTTAGTGTTTCGATCGCGAGGGCTGCTGCGTGATGTTTTCGCGAAGGAAGCCCTCCGATAGCGTCGAGTAAATCGGCACGTGTTAACTGTTTTGCCTCTGCCGTTGTCTTTCCACTGATTAACTCGGTCAACACAGATCCGCACACGAGTGTCGGAGGACAACCGTAAGCAAGATAGCGCGCTGTTTCGATGCGGTCGTCTTTGATGATTAACGACAGACGCAGGCGATCACCACAAATCGGGTTTGTTTCGTCTGCGATCGCGTTCGCCTCAGGGAGTTCACCCGCGTTGCGAGGATGGGCGAGATGTTCTTTGAATTTGGTTGAGTAGGACAAGTGATTAGTGGCTAACGAGAGTCAACGGCGAGAGCGCACGCAGTCGGGCAACGGCGCGCACTAACACCTCCACTGCAAAGTCAACATCAGCCTCTACGTTATCTTTTCCAAAACTAAACCGAATCGAACCGCGTGCCAACTCGTCGTCGACTCCAAGAGCGCGAATCACAGGCGATGGTTCGAGTGTTCCTGAAGAACAAGCCGAACCCGTCGAAACCGCGACTCCCTCGAGATCGAGATTTATCAACAAGCCTTCGCCTTCGATGAAGCGAAACGAGATGTTTGAAAGATGGTCCAGACGTTGTTCACGATCACCATTCATTACTACATCCGGAATTCGCTCGCTGACTGCAGCTTCAAAACTGTCGCGCAACGTTCGACCGTGGAGCGATCGTTGCTCAAACTCTTCACGAGCGAGTTTCGCAGCTTCACCGAAGGCAACGATGCCTGGAACGTTTTCAGTGCCGGCGCGTCGCTCGCGCTCCTGATGGCCGCCGACGTTCTGTCCGTGAAGTCGCACACCGCGACGGACGTAGAGCGCTCCAACGCCTTTCGGCGCATACAACTTGTGCCCCGACATCGTGAGCAGATCGCAACCAAGATCCTCGACATTCAAACGCAGTCGTCCCGCCGCTTGGACTGCATCGGTATGTAGCCACAGATGTTTTTGACCGGTCGCTCGCTTTTCGCGAACGAGCGAGCCGAT
>DATEIS010000100.1:0-8520 GCA_035278765.1 Pyrinomonadaceae bacterium
CTCCGTGGCCGCCCGTGGTTTTGATCAGACGCGTTGCCAGAAGATCCATCCAAACCACGGGCGGCCACGGAGGGCCGCCCCTACAGTACGTTCCGAGAATTTCATTCCTTTAAGCTTTCGTGTATCAGAGACGTACAGCTAATCCTCGCAACCCAAGAAACTTCCAGTGAATCCTTGTGGCAACGAAGTTGCTCAGGGAGCGCTCATGAACCTCAAACTAAAGAAATTATCCGATCAGGTCATTGTAATTACCGGTGCGTCATCGGGTATCGGTTTGGTGACGGCACGACTGGCGGCTAAGCGCGGCGCGCGGCTCGTGCTTAACGCAAGAAATGAGGACGCGCTGGATCGCGTGGTCGAAGAGATTAATGATGCGGGCGGTGAGGCGATCTATGTTGCCGGAGATGTGGGAAACTTCGACGATGTGCATAAGATCGCTAACGAAGCCATCAGAAATTTCGGCGGTTTCGACACTTGGGTAAACAACGCTGGCGTTTCGATCTACGGCGCCATCCTGGACCAGTCGCTCGAGGATCAGCGTCGCTTGTTTGAAACAAATTACTGGGGCGTCGTTCATGGCTCGATCGTCGCCTGCGCCCATCTAAAAGACAGAGGCGGCGCACTGATCAACGTCGGCAGCGTTCTCTCAGATGTCGCAATCCCGATCCAGGGAACTTACTGCGCCACCAAGCACGCTGTTAAAGGTTACACAGACGCACTGCGCATCGAGCTTGAAGAAGAAGGCGCTCCGATTTCAGTAACATTGATCAAGCCGAGCGCGATCGACACGCCTTACACTCAGCACGCAAAAAATCTGATGGCCGTCGAGCCGCAGAACCCGCCACCGGTCTATGCGCCGGATCTCGTCGCGGAAGCGATCCTGCACTGCGCTGAAAATTCAGAGCGTGATTTATATGTCGGTGGCGGCGGCAAGATGTTTGCAGAGGCTGGCAAGCATGCACCACAAATCACCGATAAGTTGATCGAAGCCACAATGTTTAGCTTGCAAAAATCGAGTCAGCCGAAAATCGAAGGTGGCCCTGATAGCTTACACGCTCATTCAGCCGACGGTGAGGAACGCGGTGGCTATTCGGGACACGTCGCGGAATCGAGCGTTTACACGAAAGCCTCGATGCATCCATTGATTGCCGGCTCGATACTGGCTGGACTTGGTTTTGCTGCGTTCGCAGCGTGGCGTGCCGCAAGTGCTAACTCTGGAGACCATCGGAAAGTTCTCTTAGACAGAGCCAGATGAGGAGGTTGGACCAATGCGTGATGGTGAAGCAAATGTTTGGAAAGGTCTGGTAGCCGGACTTGCCGGTGGTCTCGTCGCTTCATGGACCATGAACCAGTTTCAGGCAGCATGGACTCGCTTACAGGAAGGTACCGAGAAGCCACACGGCGCGCAGTCAATGCAGCCAAGCGAAGGCTCACGCGGCGATCAATCTCAGGATGCAGGCGACCAGGATGATGCTACTGTCAAAACCGCTAAAATAATTTCAAGGGAAGTTTTGGGTCACGAGTTACAGGAGAGCGAGAAGAAACCTGCCGGAGCTGCCGTACACTATGCTTTTGGCACTGTGACCGGTGGATTGTATGGAGCGCTTGCTGAGGTAACTCCGCAGGTGACGACCGGCGCTGGAGTTCCATTTGGGGCCGCTTTCTGGCTGCTTGCTGATGAGATTTCAGTACCGTTGCTGGGACTTTCAAAGGGACCAACCGAGTATCCGGTCTCGACGCATGCTTATGCGTTGGCTTCACATCTTGTTTATGGAGCAACGGCGGAAATAAGCCGTCGCGCAATACGAAACGTTCTGTGAGTAGACTGACTTTCTTCTGCGACCTCGCAGAAGCAACGACGCCACTCCCGCACTTTTGGGAACACACCATCGGCAGCGACCATGCTCGCACGGCGCTGCGGTCTGACTGGCAGCGTCAGTTAAAGCGAGCTCACGACGAATTAGGCTTCAGGTACGTTCGTTTTCACGGCCTCTTGTCTGACGACATGGGCACGTTGCGTCGTGACGTTTACTCGTTCTTCAATTGCGATCAGATCATCGACTTTCTGCTTTCGATTGGCATGAAGCCGTTTGTCGAGTTGAGCTTCATGCCAACGGCATTAGCTTCCGGCAAGAGAACCGTCTTCAGCTACGAAGCTAATGTGACACCGCCGAAAGATTACAAACAATGGTCGACACTCATCGAGCGTTTGGTTTCTCATCTCGTCGATCGTTACGGTGAAAGGGAAGTCTCCACCTGGTTTTTTGAAGTCTGGAATGAGCCCAACCTGAAAGCGTTTTGGAGCGGAAGTCAGCGCGAATACTTCAAACTGTATCGATACACTGTTGAAGCTGTTAAAAGCGTCTCGCCGTCACTCAAGGTCGGTGGACCAGCCACAGCGAAGAGCGAATGGATTGAGGAGTTTGTCGATTTCTGCGATCGAAACGACGTCGCCTGCGATTTTGTCAGTACGCATTATTATCCTAACGACGGTTTTGGTAGAGATGACGACATTGAACTCCAACTCTTCAAGAGCCAGCGTGGCATCATGCGCGAAGTCGCGCAGAACACTCGCAGCCACTCTCGTAACCGGCCCGTCTACTACACCGAATGGAACTCGTCATCCGTTCCGTGGGATCCATTGCACGACGAACCGTATGCATCCGCCTTCGTAGCTTCGACCATTCTCGAAGCTAACGGTCTGGTTGACGGTTACAGCTTCTGGACCTTCTCCGACATTTTCGAAGAGTGTGGCTTTCCTTCAAAATCTTTTCATGGCGGCTTTGGATTGCTCACGTTGCACGGCATTCCTAAGCCGTCGTATCGCGCGTTCGAGTTGTTGCACGAACTTGGCGACCGGCAATCGCTCGTCGACGGCTTGCATGAAACTGTCGATTGCTCTCTGGTTCAGAAGGATGCGAGTGTGACGCTTTTGCTTACCAATCACACGACGCCGGGACACTCGATCGAAACGGAGGAGTTGCTTATTCGACTCGACAACGCTCGTGAACCAACAGGTGCACGCATTCAACGCATCGATGAAGATCACGCAAATCCGAAACGACTGTGGCAGGAGATGGGCGAGCCGGAGTATTTGAGTGGTAAGGACCTCGAAGCGCTTGAGGAAGCGTCTCAACTCGTCTCTGAAAAACAGCCGCTGCGATTTCGGGATGGATCAGTGTTTTTGAAAGTGAGTTTACCGCCACACGCGGTGGCGGCAGTTACGATCGATTTCAAAGCGCGCAGGACACACCGATGAAAGTATTGGAGCCGTCGCTCACAGATGAGGAACTCGAGGCGCTGGAACGCGACACGTTTAAGTACTTTGCCGAGGAGATAAACCCCGAGAACGGACTTGTTCCCGATAGCACGCGGCAGGGTTCGTTCTCCTCGATCGCCGCTGTCGGCTTTGCGCTGACGGCTTATCCGATCGCGGTCGAACGGAAATACTTGAGCAGAGCCGAGGCCGTGAAACGCACGTTGACGACGCTTCGCTTTTTTCATGACGCGCCACACGGGAAAGAAAAAGACGCGACGGGCTACAAAGGTTTCTACTATCACTTCCTCGACATGAAGACCGGCCGGCGCGCTGGCAAATCTGAAATATCAACAATCGATACGACATATCTTCTCGCCGGCGCGCTCACCGCGGCGTGTTATTTCAACGGTAAGTCCAAGAGTGAAATTGAGATTCGGACGCTGGCCGAAACGCTTTACAAGCGTGCCGATTGGCACTGGGCGCAGAACGGCGCGCTCACAGTCTCGCATGGTTGGCGACCGGAAAGAGGATTCATCAAGTATCGCTGGACGGGATACAGCGAAGCGTTGATTCTATATATTTTGGGCCTCGCGTCGCCGAGTTTTCCTTTGCCGCCAGAGAGTTACGATGCATGGACCAGAACGTATCAATGGAAGAACATCTACGGGCACGAGTTTCTTTACGCTGGACCACTCTTCATCCATCACCTCTCGCACATGTGGATCGACTTCCGTGGCATCCAGGATGAGTACATGAGAGGCAAGGCAATCAATTATTTTGAAAACAGCCGCCGTGCGATCTATGCGCAGCAGGCGTACGCGATGCGGAACCCGAAGAAGTTTGTCGGTTACGATCGATTTCGTTGGGGGATAACTGCCAGTGATGGTCCAGGCCCGGCGCAGCAACGCATCAATGGACGTCGCGTGCGCTTCTTTGATTACAAAGCGCGATCGATTCCTTTTGGTCCCGATGATGGAACGTTGGCGCCGTGGGCTGTAGCGGCGTCGTTGCCGTTCGCGCCGGAAGTCGTGTTGCCGTCGTTGCAGCGTCTCAACACAGACTATCCGGAAATTACGAACAAATACGGTTTCAAGTGTAGCTACAACCCGACGTTCAAAAGCAAAGAGCAAAAAGGCTGGGTATCGAGCGGATACTTCGGATTGGACCAGGGGCCGATCATCATGATGATCGAGAATTACCGGACCGGTTTGATCTGGAGGTTAATGCGGCGCTGCAATTACATAGTTGAAGGCTTACGACGCGCGGGATTTCGTGGCGGCTGGTTAGGTTAGGTAGATGGGGACAGGATTAAAACAACCCGTCGAGCTTCGTACCCAGAGAGATTTCAACTGGCTCAAATCCCCTCCGAAATATCCGAGCGCCAGTCGACCCTTTCAAGATCGTCTCGCCATTCTCGATACGCAACATCGCACCTTCGCGCAATCCGACCACTGGCGTCTCGTTCTCTTCGAGAAACTGAACGATACGCTCTTCCCTCGTCTCTCCCATATGTTTTGAGTTTGGATCAGGATCGAGATAGTGCGGATTGATCTGAAACGACACGAGTGCGAGCGCGTTGAATGATGGTGGCTGCACGATCGGCATGTCGTTAGTAGTTCTGATCGTTGGACACGCCATGTTTGAACCTGCACTCGATCCGATGTAAGGCATCCCTCTGTCAACTCTCTCGCGAATAGCACCCAGCAGATCGAATTCGTAAAGAGTCTTCAACAACCGAAACGTATTGCCACCGCCGATAAACATCGCCTCGGTTTCCTCGACTGCCTGCACAGGATTCGCAGCCGTGTGAATTGACGTCAACTCATATCCCATCTTTTGAAAACGCGCGTGGGCAGTCGCCGCGTACTTATCTCGATCAAAGAGAGCGAAAGGCACGAATAGAACATGTTTCGATTCACCGAGGAAGTCTCGAATCTCCGTCTCAGCGTGATCGAGATAGCCACTACCGTGCAGCGTCGAGTTGCTTATGAGAAGCAAACGCCTTGTTTTGTTATTCATTTATGCTGTTCTCGCAAGACCCGCCGGCCGCGGAGCCCCCTGAATACTGATCGGAAGTTGCGGCGCACAGCAGACTTTCACCAGCCGTTCTCGATCGCGCTGCATCTCCTGATCTTTACTGACCCACGCCATTACTTCATGCAACACGCGCGCTGCATCCGCATCCGCAGGTTCGACAATCCGGTAATGCATCCATGGCCCTTCGCGCCGTACGCCAACGATTCCGGCACGTCGCAAGTACGCGAGATGGCGGCTTATCTTCGGCTGGTTTGTCTTCAAAACTTCCACGAAAAAACAGACGCACACTTCGTCCGTTCCCAGCAGATTCAATAGCCGCAAACGCGTCCGATCGGCCAGCGCCTTAAAGAACGATTCCTTATCAAAAGCCTTTACTTTCCTGATCATGGCAGGGATTTTAGCACGTCCGTCAATATATGGCTTGACAGATATGCGTTCTTGTTAGATACTGCGCTTCCATATTCGCATAGACGCATATGCAATCTTTATTGGAGGTAAGGAAGATGAGTAACGAGAAACACATAAACGCGCTGAAGGCGCATCTGGCGCTCAATGTTCGCAATGTCGAGCAGAGTATTGAGTTCTATAAGAAAATGCTGGGGATTGAGCCGTCGAAAGTTCGCACCGGATACGCGAAATTCGATGTACAGAATCCGCCGTTGAACCTGACGCTCAATGAATACAGTTTCAACGAACGCGGGGCTTTGTCTCATCTCGGGATTCAAGTGGCTTCAACTGAAGATGTGATGGTGACGCGTGAAAAATGGGCCGACGCCGGGCTAATTACGCGCGACGAGATGCAAACAAGTTGTTGTTACGCGCTGCAGGACAAGACCTGGGTAAGAGATCCTGACGGTAACGAATGGGAAGTGTTCGTGGTCCTCGAAGACAATCTCGCGGAAACAGCGCCATGCGAGTGTGGGACGAAAGTCGAGGCAAGCACTACTGAAGCAGCTTCATGCTGCACTACTGCGCCCGTCGGAGTCACACGTGAGCCATCCGCTGCCCAAGCGAATTGTTGCTGAGGCGATTGGCACGGCGATGTTGCTTTCTGCTGTCGTTGGCTCCGGCATCATGGGCGAACGATTGGCGGGCGGCAATGTTGCCATCGCACTCCTCGCAAACTCGATAGCCACCGGAGGAGCGCTGGTTGCTCTGATATTTATATTTGGTCCGATATCAGGCGCGCATTTCAATCCGGTGGTTACTCTTGCTGACGCATGGCGCGGAGGATTGTCATGGCGCGAGGTGCCGGCATATTTACTGGCACAGTTTACGGGGGCGTTTGCCGGTGTCGCGATTGCGCATTTGATGTTTGGTTTACCGTTGTTCTTTATATCAAAGCATGAGCGTAGTGGTGGTTCACAGATCCTGAGTGAATTTGTAGCGACGTTTGGGTTGTTAGCGGTGATTTGGGGAAGTGGTCGATTCAGATCGTCAGTAATTCCATGGGCAGTTTCCGTTTATATTGTCTCGGCCTACTGGTTCACGGCTTCGACGTCGTTTGCAAACCCTGCTGTTACCATCGCGCGATCCGTAACGGATACATTCGCCGGAATCAGACCGCTTGATGCTCCGGCATTCATCCTGGCCCAGATTGTGGGGGGCGGAGTTGCGGTGGTGTTGTTTCGATGGTTGCATAGTGAAGAGAAACTGGTATGAGTCAGCAGAAGCGAGTATTAATTCTTTGCACGGGTAATTCGGCGCGCAGTCAGATGGCCGAGGGGTTGTTGCGGGATATGGCGGGCGACGTGTTTGAGGTTGCGAGTGCAGGAGTTTCGCCGAGTCATGTAAGACCGGAGGCGATCGAGGCGATGCGTGAGATCGGCATCGACATCTCGCATCATCGCTCGAAGTCAGTCGATGAATTTACGGATCAGAAGATCGATTACGTGATCACCGTTTGCGATAATGCGAGAGAACACTGTCCGATCTTTCCGGGTGGAGCTAAGCAAATCCATTGGAGCTTTGACGATCCGGCGGCAGCTAAAGGTGATGAAGTTGCGAGGCTTGCAGTCTTCCGGCGCGTGCGTGATGAGATAAGCGAGCGGCTGAGAGCGTTTGTTAACGAAGGAGATTAATGTTTGACAGGATTAGCAGGATTTGCAAGATAGATATGATGAATTCCGAAAAGCCTGTCGACATGTTGGATGTTTGGCGTCAATCAGCCCATTACTGGACCAAATACAGCCACACCATCGCGAAGATGTTTGCGCCGCTCACCGAAGCGATGATCGAGCGTGCGGGGATTCATGAAGGACAGTCAGTGCTCGACGTAGCGGGTGGTGCAGGCGAACCGTCACTCACAATTGCTGAACGAGTTGGACCAGGCGGCTCGGTGATGTGCACCGACGCTGTCGCAGAGATGGTGGAAGCCGCTCGTAGCGAATCGAACCGTCGCGGGTTGAAGAATGTGCAGTTTCAGCAGTGTACGGCTGATTCTTTGCCATTTCCTGATAACTCCTTCGACGTGGTCGTGAGCAGGCTCGGCGCGATGTTCTTTCCCGATGCAGTGGGTTCAATGCGTGAGATGCTCCGCGTCGCAAAACCAGGTGGTTCACTTACCTTCGCAGTTTGGTACAAGAGTGACGTCAATCCTTTTTGTTATCTCGTATCGAACGTGATGGACCAACACGTCAAGGCCGCTCCGGATCCGGACGCGCCAAACGCGTTTCGATATGCTGAGCCGGGTAAACTGGCCGGCGTCATGAAACAAGCAGGTGTGACTGACATTGGCGAAGAAGTTGTGAGTTTCGACCTCGAGGCACCACTCACAGCGCTGGAGTTCTGGACCATGCGCTCTCAAACGTCAGACACGCTTCGCGAAAAGCTCGCAAAACTGCCTGCTACCGAGCAGACTCAAATCGCAACTGAGGTAGTGCAGGCTGTCAAAGAGTTCTTCCCTCACGATCAGATGAAGTTCCCGACGCAGATGCTCCTCGCAACCGGACGCAAGGAAAACTAAATAACAACTTAAAACACCTTCGCCGTAGCTTGCTCTAAATCCATTGACTGCGCTGCAACACAGGTCTATTGTCTCCGCTCGAACACTCTAACTTTTCCAGACACTCTCGCGATCCAGAGTTTGAAATGTTGTCGCTGACTAGCATTGCCTCAAAAGTAGGAATTTGCGCTTGGATCGGGTCAGTACAGGGAGCGGTAGCGACCTGGGTCAGTGATCAGCACGATATCTCTAACGATTTTGACTCGCATGGTTTGACCAG
>DATEIS010000101.1:0-11972 GCA_035278765.1 Pyrinomonadaceae bacterium
CGCCGCGTCGACTCATTTCGGTCCGCAGCACACGCTGGCTGTGGGCGGGCTGGTGGTGACAATCGTCGCCACGGCCGTATCGATTTTCAACAGGCGCCTGCGCGAGCTTTATTAACCATTTTGTAGGGGCCGCCCCTACAAAAAATGCAAGAAGGGTAATTGAAGACGTTCTATTTACCAGTAAGTGGTTAATGCCCAATTTCTGGAGACTTTCATGCGATTCCGAACTTCAATACTGCGACTTTTACTGATGCTTTCGTTCATTTCCGCCCTGGCGACAGTCGCCGGCGCGCAGGGCATCATCGTTCCGGGTCCTTGCCGCCGTTGCCCGGATCCCCGGCCAGTTCCACTCCCGCGCGCCCTCCCGATTAAGTCGATCAAGATCGACACGAAGATCAGTTCACAAGTCGCAACGACTCACGTCGAACAGGTATTTCGCAATGACACCGGCGCCACACTCGAAGGCACGTATCTTTTCCCGATTCCCGAGTCAGCCTCGATCGCTGAGTTTGCGATCTGGGATGGTGATCGACGTCTCGTCGGCGAAGTCAGAACTCGCGAAGAAGCACGCCGCATTTACGACGAAATCGTCCGGCGTCAACGCGACCCGGGATTGCTTGAATACGCCGGCAAGGATCTATTTCAAGCAAGCATCTTCCCTATCCTGCCGCACTCCGACAAGAAACTCGAGATCACTTACACGCAAGTGGTTCGCGCTGAAGGCGGAACGGTTTCATATCGTTACCCGTTGGGCATCGGCCGGCAGATAGCTCAAATCGGTTCAGTTGCCGGACGAGTCGAAGTCGAAAGCAAAGAACCAGTAAGAAATGTTTACTCGCCCACGCACGTCATCGACGTCAAGCGCAACACCGATCGACGGTCCCTCGTTTCATTTGAAAGCGAAAGCGGCAAGGAACCTCAGGACTTCCAGTTGTTCTACACGATCTCGAAAGAAGATTTTGGCCTGACACTCCTGACACATCGCGAACCCGGCAAACAAGGTTACTTCCTGCTCATGATCTCGCCGAAAGACGATTGGACGGATCAGGAATACTCGGCCAAGGACGTCGTGTTCGTAGTCGACACTTCGGGCTCGATGGCCGAAGAAGGAAAGATGGAGAAAGCGCGCTCCGCGTTGTTGTACGGTGTGCGAATTCTTCGCCCGCAGGATCGTTTCAATATCATTTCGTTTGCCGGTGAAGAACACCTGATGGAAGCACGCCTGATTCCAGCGGACGAGAAGGGTCGCGCACGCGGCGAGGCATTCGTGAAAGCACTCAAACCGGTTGGTGGAACAAACATCAACCAGTCGTTACTCGCTTCACTTCGTCAATTCGGCGACATGGATCGCGAGCGACCAAAGATGCTGGTGTTTATGACTGATGGTTTGCCGACGGTCGATGAGACGAACGTTTCAAGAATCATCGACAATGTTCGTAAGGCGACCAGGCCCGGGGTGCGACTGTTTACGTTTGGTGTTGGTTACGACGTAAATACGTCGTTGCTTGACAAGCTGGCGGCCGAAAACGGCGGCGTTGCAGATTACGTCGAACCGAAAGAGGATCTCGAAGTTAAAGTCTCGAACTTCTTCTCGAAGGTGAACTATCCAGTGCTCACCGATTTGCAGCTCGACATGGGTGGTGCACGAACCGATCTGATCTATCCGCGTGGTATTCCCGACGTGTTTCGTGGCTCGCAAGTAACACTCATCGGGCGTTACAGCAATGAGGCAGATCTGAATGCAGTGCACATGAAACTGAGCGGTAAATCGGGCGGCGCTGTTCGCAGTTACTCCTATGCCAATCTGAGTTTCCCGCTACGCACTGACGCAAACGATTACCTGCCGCGACTGTGGGCCACGCGCCGGGTTGGCTGGCTGATGGAACAGATACGATCAAATGGTGAGCAGAAAGAATTGCGCGATGAGATCGTGGATCTTGGAACACGCTACGGTATCGTCACACCATACACGTCGTATCTGGCGCTGGAAGATGGAGCAGTTTCGAGACGCAATGTCGACTTGGTGACACCGGGTCGAGCAAGGATGGATAGCAGTAGTGGCGGTTTTGGTGCTTTGAATGCGCCCAACGCTGCTCCGGCTCCGAGCCCTGGATTGGCACAACCCGTGACTGGCGCCGAAGCAGTTCAGCGAAGCAAGGCGGCCCGCGCGCAGCAGGAACGGCTGGTGCTGAAAGACGAGGAGACACGCACAGATGCAGTCAAACGCGCCGCTGGTAAGACTTTCTATCTCATCGAGGGCGTCTGGACTGACTCTGAATTTAAAGCCGGTTCGAGCTTGCCGGAAACGGTCGTCGTATTTGGCAGCGACGAGTACTTCGCGTTGATAACAAAGAATCCAAAACTCGGAAGTTACTTCTCGTTAGGTGAGCGAGTCGTCGTCATTCTCGACGGCCGTGTTTACCGCGTGACAGTCAAATAAGGAATACGGCTCCATTCAAATCGAGGGCGGCCACGGAGGGCCGCCCCTACAGTTACGCCCTAATCCTATTTGTGTTTTTTGTGCTTCTTTGTGGCTAACTCTTGTCTTCGCTCTCCAAATTAGGTACAAAACTGAAAACAAAATCAGTATGAGTACCAGAACAATGAAGCTAATCCGCTTTTCTGCGGTTCTCATTGTGTTGCTGACTCTGGTCGGCGCGGCACGTGCCCAGGGCTGGTCGCCGATCAAGCTCAACACCGGTGGAAAAGATCTCAACACAGTCTATTTTCTCGACACCCGGCGCGGCTGGGTCGGCGGCGACAACGGTTTCCTGAGCCAAACTGTGAATGGCGGGCAAACATGGACGCAGCTGAACGTCGGCACAAAGTCTGCGATCAACGACATCTACTTTCGCGACGAGGAAAAAGGCTTTCTGCTGGCAGGAAATTCGATCTTCGTCACGCGTGACGGTTCGAGCTGGACGCAGCAGCGAATCTTTCTTCCGGAAGAGTTCGAAGGCGCCGATGTTGAGTTATACAGCGTGCGTTTTTCGAGCAAGAAGAAAGGTTGGGTAGTCGGGTCAGTCAGCAAGCGCGACCGCGTGGTTGACAGCATCCTCGTCTATACGGACGACGAGGGTCTGAGCTGGCGCCGGCAACGTGCTCCGAGCCGGCTGGAGTTGATTCATATCGATTTTGTCAGTGACAAACGCGGTTGGATCGTCGGCGATGGCGGCACGATTCTGTTCACACGCGACGCCGGAGCGAGTTGGACAAAGCAGAACGTCGCAGTCACGGGGACGCTTTACCACGTTGATTTTCGCAACGACAAAGACGGCTGGGCAGTAGGTGAACGCGGCACGTTGTTGCGCACCACTGACGGCGGCGAAACATGGACGACGGTTCCCACAAACACGAACGTCACGTTATTGAGTATTCAGTTTACGAATGAAGAAGAAGGCTGGGCAATCGGACGATCCGGCACGATTCTGCGCAGCAGCGACGAAGGCCGAACCTGGGTGCAACAAGAATCAACAACGAAGCAAAACCTTTACTCGCTGTTTTTCAACAAGAAGATCGGATGGGTTGTTGGTGGTGCAGGTGTGGTGCTGCGTTACGAGCGCGACTAGACAACCTGAAACGGTTCTGAAGACATCTCAGCGAGCGAGGTTAAACGGATCGTCGCAACGGATAGCGACGACCATAACACTCGGTTCCTCCTGTGATTCGCCCGGCATGTCGGCCATGCCGGGCGCTTTTATTTTCGGAAGACATTTCACGCGCCTTTGCGTGAAACCTTTTCTTACTCTTTAGTCCCCCGGAACGGAAGCTCGGGTGAGTTTTGGAGCTTCAACGTTCCTTCCACCTGCTCACCTTCAAACCGTGCTGATACCTCGGCTTCGATGCTATTTCCATCCATCTCTAAAGAAGTGGTCGCGTGGAACGAGTTATTGCTGATTTCAATCGATCCGAGATCAGCGTCGCCCATTTCCGAGTGAATGATCGCGGTGTGACCGGGACCCGAACGTGAAATCGTCAACGTTGCGGGAATTGATTGTCCGAGGGGTGTTTCAACCTCAATCGACCAAGCTCCAATCGGATCAGTCGTAGCCGAAGCCTCTGCCGTTTTTCGTCGCCCGGCGGTGTTGTAAACCTCGATGTCTTCACAGTACGGCTTCATCTGATCCAACACCAAAGCGCCATCACCGACCACAATCATGGCTGCTTCATCCGGTTTGATGTATTCCCGGGCGACTCTTTGAATCTCCTCCACCGTGACCGCCTGAACTCGATCTCGATAACTCTCAAGATAGTCAATCGGCAGATTCAACATCTTGATCTGAACTAACTGATCCGTCAGTCCTTCCTGGGTCTCGAGTCGAATCGGAAAGACGCCGGTGAGATACGACTTCGCGTCCGAAATCTCCTTCTGAGAAACCGGTTCGTTACCGATACGATTCAATTCATAGAAAAACTCTTTTAGCGAATCGCCGGTAACGGGTGTTCGAACTTCAGCCGTCACGCGAAATGTTCCTGCGGTGCGGCGCGCGTCGAGAGTTGAATAGGCTCCGTACGTATAGCCTTTGTCTTCACGCAGATTCATGAACAGCCGCGACGACGCGTTAGCGCCGAGCACAGTGTGCATCAGCATCAGCGGAAAATAGTCTGGACTCGTTCTCGTAATGCCACTGTTCGCGATCACGATGTTCGATTGGGCCGACCCGGGCCGATCTACCAGATACGCTTTTCGCTTTGTGCGAACTGGCGGCGCCGGAAAATTTGCAACGATGTCTTCGCCTCGGTTCCACGTCGAAAACAGTGACTCGGCTTGCTTCACGATCTCATCGTAACGAACATCGCCAACGACGATCAGAACCGCGTTATTCGGCACCAGCTTGCTGTGATGAAACCTAACGAACTCATCACGCGACGAACGATCGATCGACTCCGGCGTCGGCGCCACCACTGAATACGGATGATCGCCAAACATCACACGCGAAACCATCTCACTCGCGAGAAACGACGGTTGGGCGCGCTGTTGTCGCAAACTCTCTTTCGTGTTTTGTTTGGCGAGCGCGACTTCGTTTTCCGGAAACGAAGGTTCGAGGGCCACTTCGGCCAGCAAAGCGAGAACCGGATCGTTGAATTGCGCGAGCGCTGACGCCGCCACGATCGTGTAATCAGAAGTGGCGCCGGCCGACAGACTCGCACCCATGCGCGCAATCTCGTCCGCAATCTCTCTGCTGGTTTTTGTTTGCGTGCCTTCGGGCAAAAGACCTGCAAGCAGATCTGTAAGTCCGGGAAGATCCGGCGGATCGAAAGCTCCGCCGACACGAAATGCCAGCCGGTAGCTGATCAGCGGCAGTCGTTTATCTTCAACAATCACGAGAGAGAGGCCGTTAGGCAGAGTTGTCTCTCGTGGCGTAGGAATCGAGATCGGTCGAGGTGGTAGCGGCGCGGGCGCCTGGCTACGAAACATTTCTGGTTGACTCATGTTAAGCGTGCAGCGGGCCAGAACCTGGCTTTGTTTGTGGCGGAGCATCCGCCGGATCTTTTGGACGTTCGGAGGCTGAAGGATTTACGACTTCTGCGTGTACCGGCGATTCGGGTTCAGCCGCTGGTTTCTCGGGAACCTGTGGCGGCGGCGCCGCAGGTTGATGAGGATCTCCGGAAGCTTGTGGCGAAGCGGAAGCCGTCGCTTCGTCTTCGGTTTGGGCAGCAGCAGCCGGAACAATGTCGAGCACGACGCGGTTATCGACACTCATGAAACGAGCAGCAGCGTTCTTGATGTCATCCGCAGTGACACTGAGATAGTGGTCCAATTCCGAGTCCACGAGCCGTGGATCTGAATCGTACAACGCAAACTCAGCCAGGCGCTGAGCTCGGTACATAGTTGATTGACGGCCACGCACGGCATCGTTGCAAAGTGAATTGCGCAGTTTCTCCATCTCGGCTGTGGTTGGTCCATCCGTGCCGATTCGTTTGATTTCTTCGGAGATCTGCTCGCGAATCTTGCTCACATCTTCGCCGGGTTTTGGCAGTGCAAAGATGTAAAGCGCTGATGGTCCACGTCGTTCGTCTATGCCGCCTTCAATCGAAACAACAGATTCATCGCCTTTGACCAAATTCTGATACAGACGCGAACTGTCGCCTTCGAATAGAAGTGAGCCGGCGAGCGACAATGCATAAAACTCTGGTTTACGTCTTTCCGGTATTTTCCAACCGAGCACGAAGGCGGGCGCTGGCGCTAACGGATCTTCAAAAGTTTCTTCAGGAATCGCCACTGCTTCGGGTTCCGAAACATCGACCGGCGGCGGAACAGCTTGCGCAGGAATATTGCTGAAATACTTATCTACGAGAGCGCGTGCTTCGGCGTTGTCGAAATCGCCCACGACAGTTAGGACTGCGTTATTCGGTGCGTAGTAAATTCGGAAGAAATTCTGGACGTCGTCGATCGTTGCAGCATCGAGATCTTCCATTGATCCGATCGTCGAGTGCGCATTGGCCGGATTCTTGAAGATCAATTCATTCATGCGCAGGAAGGCGTTGACGTAAGGCTGATTGTCGTAACGAAGTCGCTTCTCTTCCTGTACTGCGTTGCGCTGGTTGTCGAGATTTTCCTGCGTCACCTTCAGTGAACGCATCCGATCGCTCTCGAGCCAGAAGGCGAGCGGCAGATAATTCGACGGCAACGTTTCAAAATAATTTGTGCGCTCGGTGGACGTGGTGCCGTTCATCGTGCCACCGGCGTTGAAGATGTATTGAAAGTGCGCGGCTTTGGGAACGTTTTCCGACCCCTGGAACATCATGTGTTCAAACAGGTGCGCAAAACCGGTTCGTCCTTCTTTCTCGTTTCGCGAGCCGACGTCGTAGTAAACAGCGATTGAGACTACGGGGATGGCGCGGTCCGGACTCAACACGACGCGCAGACCGTTAGCCAGAGTAAATTCCTCGATTGGAGTTGGCGGTAATTGAAATCGTTCTGTCACAAAATTTTTTCTCTGCCAAATACAAAGGCGTGCTTTACCATTCGCGAGGAAGGTAAAGCACTGCTTTGGGGGGAAGATTGTTAGACAGGCGCGAATTTAAAGCGCCAGTTTCGCGCGCTTCAGATAGTCTTATCAGCAATCATGCCGCGCAGTTCAGCTCGCAGTCGTTCGATTTCGGCGAGCTTTTGTCTGACGCGCTCAAACAATGCCGATTGAGTTTTAATGCCTTCATCGATCAGGAACCCGGCCGCTTCGGCTCGACTCCTGAACACACCAGCCTGGACCAGAGCTTCGAGCTTCTCCTGCGCTTCAGGCGAGATCTTCACGGCCACAACGTAATCATCCTTTGCCGAGATCGCCTTCTCGATGGTCCTACTGATATCGCGTCCGATTGCACTCAGTGATTCCGGAATACGCGAGGCAATATCACGGACTGACGAAGCGGTTCGATTCTGTTCTTCCGCACCGATTTCCGGATCATCGTCACGAAGCATAAGGTCGTCGATTCTTTCCGGCGTCGGGTGTTCTTCCTTGTGATACGGACTGCTCATTAGTAACAGACTCCTTTGCAAACTACCGAATTCTATCCGTCCGTCTTTACGATTGTTTGCCTTTGTAAGTTCATTCTACGGAGCGCGCGAAACACGGTCAAGGCGTTGAGAATTTTGTAGGGGCGGTACTCCGTGGCCGCCCCTTGTTTCGACCAAGCCAACTTCGAACAAATTCTCGTCAACGCGAGGGCCGGCCACGGAGTGCCGCCCATCGAAAGACACAACCTTGCCCGCCCAGTCGGCATCCGTTATATTGCAAGTGCGACGTAAGCTGTAGTTACGTCGTTTGAAGTATTTAAAAAAATCCGAGGTTCGTAGTGAAAAGAATTCCAGCTCACGTCGCTCTCGTCCTGCTTATTTTTGCTCTAATACTGCCCGGCTTTGTGATTGCGCAGTCGACCAATCCCGGTACAAGCCCAGCGGGGCGGCGACCGCGAGGGGGACCGACCGCTGCGACGGCAGCCGTCGAGCGCGATTTCAACGAAGCTCTGCGGATGATCGAAGAGCAATACGTCGATGGCAAAAAGCTAAACTACAACGACGTATTCAAGTCCTCGATCATTGGCATGCTGCGCTCACTCGATCCGCATTCCAATTACTACGACCGCGAAGAGTTTGACGAGCTGAAGACGGACCAGCGTTCCGAGTATTTCGGAATTGGAGCCTCGATCCAGAATTACGTTCGTGGCGAGCAAGCCGACACTTATATCACTGCCACTTTTGAGGGTTCTCCCGCGGCCAAGGCTGGACTGCGCTACGGCGATCGCATTGTTGAAGTTGACGGCGTGGCGATGACGGGCAAGTCGTCTCTCGAGGTGCGCGACAAGATTCGCGGCCCGCGTGGTTCGACGGTGAAGTTGACGTTGGAGCGCTCTGCCGACAAGCGCATCGAGAAGGTGGACATTGTTCGCGATGCAGTTCCGCAACCTTCGATACCTGACGCGTATATTTTGAAACCCGGCGTCGGTTATATCGACATGACACGCGGCTTCAACTACACGACGACGGACGAATTGCTCGATGCGATCGATCGCCTGCACGCGAGGGGAATGACCTCGCTCGTGCTCGATCTCCGTAACAATCCAGGCGGGTTTTTGGACCAGGCGATTCACGTTGCGGAAGTTTTCCTGCGAAATGGCCAGTTGATTCTGACGCAAAAGGGTCGCAACGGTTATCGCGACAACACGTATGAGTCGCGAAATAACGCGCCCGACATGACGCCGCTCGTGATCCTAATCAATGAGAACACGGCGTCGGCATCAGAAATCGTGGCTGGAGCGATGCAAGACCACGATCGCGCCTTGATCGTTGGCCAGACGAGTTTTGGTAAAGGTCTCGTGCAGAGCATCATTCCGCTCGAATACGGCGCCGGATTGACGCTGACATCCGCGAAGTACTACACGCCTTCAGGTCGTCTGATTCAGCGCGATTATTCGAACGGCGGTTTCTACGATTACTACACACACGGTGGCGGAGTCGCTCGCGATCCCAAAGCCGCGCCGGCGAAACCGGTGGGTCCTGAAACCAAGACTGACACCGGTCGTGCGGTTTATGGTGGCGGCGGAATCTCACCTGACGAGAATGTGAACCCGCGCACTGTTAACTTAACTCAGCGACGTTTGCTGAGTCCGACGTTCGCTTTTACGCGTGAATTGGTGAACGGTCGTATTCGTGGTTTCGAGGCGAGTCGAATCCCCGGCGGGATCAATTTCCGACACGAATTGAAGCCGGAAGAGTTCAAGGTCACCGACGCGATGTTCAAGGCGTATCGCGATTTCGCGACTGCTGATCCGGGTTTCAAGGTTACGGCAGCCACGATCGATCGTAACCGCGCTTACATCGAAACCGAGTTGCGCTTCAACCTCGTCACTGCTGCTTACGGACGCGTGGTCGGAGATCGTGTATTCATCACCACGGACGATCCTCAGGTGGCAAAAGCAGTTGACGTTTTACCAAAAGCCCGTGACCTCGCGATGGGCTCAAATCAGAGCCGAGCACAATAATTCCGATCCGTCTGCGCCGCATCCGCGCAGATTCGTGTTGCTGTTTCAGGCGTAACACAAAGTCTTGCGTCTAAAACCTCTCCTGTGCTACGTTTGTCGGCATGAAACGTAACGTACGTCCAACCAAAGGTCTCGTGAATACCGAGGAGCTCGGACGCGCCGTAAAGCGCAGACGCGAAGAGCTTGGTTTAAGCCTGCGCGATGTTGCGAGTGAAACATCCGTTTCCGCTTCCACGCTCTCACGTATCGAAAACGGCACCGGTAAACCTGACGCCGACAACATCGCTCGTCTCACATCGTGGCTCGACGTGCCGATGGAAAGAATCCTCAGCGGTCGCGATCCAAAGACGGGAGAGTCGCAAGCCGTCGTTTATTATCCACAGGAGCCGACGCCGGAAATCGTCGAAGCTCACCTGCGCGCGGATCGAAATCTCACACCCGAAACAGCGGCGGCGCTGTCAGAGCTGTTTCGCGTTGCTTACACTCAGTTCAGCAAGAGTGGTCCGAAGAAGAAACGTTAGACCATCCGGCTGAATCCGGTATACTTCTGAAGTGCTGCTTGGCGATCTACCTCCAGGTGAAAAGTGGCGAAATTTTGAGTTGAAAGCTCTTGGCCTGCGCGACTTCGCCCGTGTCCGCATCGATCAGCCGCTCAATCCTTTCGACCTCGCCCGCTATGCCAATCTAATCGTAGTCAGGTTCGATGAAGTTGCGGGCTTGAGCGAGAGTGCTCGCGAACACCTGCTCGGAAGCGCGTCTGAGAGCTGGTCAGGCGGGGCTTGTACACTCCCTAACGGCATGAAAGTGGTGATACTTAACCCGACGCACGGCCGTTCGCGTACGAATGCGACTCTTATGGAAGAGATTTGTCACGTATTTTTGGGCCATCAACCCAACCGCCTCTCGATCGTAACGAGGGACGAACGTGGTAAGGTAATGAATCGCGACTACCGCAAGGCCGACGAAGAGGAGGCGTACGCGGTCGGCGCCGCGGGCTTGGTTCCTTATGCATCGTTGAAGAAAATGTTGTTGCAGGGGAAGACTTCGCAGGAGATTGGAATACACTTTCGTGTTAGCCGTGAGCTGGTTGAGTATCGTATGAAAGTGACGCATCTCTGGCGCGAGTTCAAACATTAAGAGTTGTCTGATGACTGAGCGATTAAAAGAAGCAGCGCTGAGCCTGTCGACTACCGACAAGCTTCGCATGCTGCTCGACATTACGAAAAAGATCAGCCGTTCCCTCGACCTACAGGAAGTACTGAACCTGGTGATGGACACGCTTGACTCGCTGATTCCATACGATGCCGCCGGCATCTTTGTCTTGCAGTGTCTCGACCCGGAACTGGTTCCCGAAGGTGAGGAACCGTGCACGTTTAAATCTGAAGCGGTGCGAGGTTACGACATCGACGAGCTCTCCGATCTGCACCTGAAACTCGGCGAGGGATTTATCGGTAGTGTGGCACTCAGCGGCGCGCCAATTATTTCTCACGACGTCCGCAACGATCCGGTTTACATAAACGCGCGCGATCGAACGCGGTCCGAGATGGTGGCGCCGATCATTTCGAATGACGAAGTTATCGGTGTCTTCGATCTCGAAAGCGACGATCTCAATGCTTATTCAAACGACGATCTGGAAGTGCTGATGCTGCTTGCGTCGCAGGTGGCGATCATCATCGAGAAGGTGATGCTGCATGAGCAGTTGATCGAGAAGAAGAGACTGCAGGGCCAGCTCGAGGTTGCGCGCCAGGTCCAGCTCGAGTTGTTGCCGCCGAGAGATCCTGAGTTGCCGGGTTATGACATCAGTGCGTACAACTTTCCGACCGAGGAGGTTTCGGGCGACTACTACGACTGGGTCAAAATTTATGACGACGAACTTGGGATCGTCATTGCAGACGTTTCTGGCAAGGGCGTGCCGGCGGCGATCCTGATGGCTTTTTTGCGGTCCAGTTTGAGAGCTGCAACCCACATCGGTTATGCGCCGAACATTTCCATGGCGAAAGTTAATTACCTGCTGTGGGAATCGATCGAGAGAAATCAGTTCATTACTGCGTTCCACGGGATTTTGGATGCTTCGAACGGGCTCCTCGCCTATTCGAACGCTGGTCACAATCCGCCACTGCTCATCAATGCCAACCGTGAGATTCGTTTTATTGAGTATGGCGAACAGCCGCTGGGAATGTTTCCTGACACGCGTTATCACCAGCATCATTTATCGCTCAAAGCGGGTGATGTACTGGTCCTTTATACTGACGGCGTGACTGAAGCGTCGAATCCGGAAGGCGTTGAATTCGGACGCGAACGTCTCGCAGAAGCGGTGCAGCAAAACTACGATCGCCCCGCGCGTGAGTTGATTGCCAGTCTGGAAATGGCGGTTTTGGAGTGGACCGCCAACGCCGGAGCCACCGACGATGTAACCTTCTTCATCATCAAATCACTCAAAGAAAAACCCTGATCTCGGAACGTACTGTAGGGGCGGCCCTCCGTGGCCG
>DATEIS010000102.1:0-11547 GCA_035278765.1 Pyrinomonadaceae bacterium
CTCCGTGGCCGCCCGTGGTTTGTGTACGGATTCAAGAAACGAGAGTCTCCGGTTTGGCGAACACTTCCAAAACCACGGGCGGCCACGGAGGGCCGCCCCTACAGTACGGTCGATGATCGTGTATAAAATGGTCTATATGATAATTAAAAGTTTTTCACTGACGCTCGTAATTCTCATTACTGCTGCCGCGACACAGGCAGCAGACTTAGTCCAAACCGCAAACGGCACTGTTGAAGGCCGCGGTGTACAGCCTTCAGGCGTGCGCATCTTCAGAGGCATTCCGTTCGCGCAGCCGCCGACAGGTAATCTGCGGTGGCGAGAGCCGCAACCAGTCGAGAATTGGAAGGGCGTGAAAAAAGCAACCGACTTTGGCCCACGCTGTATGCAGGCTCGGATCTTTGACGACATGGTCTTCCGGTCAAACGGAGTGAGTGAAGACTGTCTCTATCTAAATGTTTGGACTCCTGCGAAATCCAATCGCGAACGACTGCCGGTGCTCGTTTATTTCTACGGCGGCGGTTTTGTAAGCGGCGATGGATCGGAGCCTCGCTATGATGGCGAGAGCATGGCGTCGAAGGGAATTGTCGTCGTGACGGTCAACTATCGCCTCGGAGTGTTTGGATTCCTCGCTCATCCGGAGTTGGTGAAAGAGTCGCCTCATCATGCTTCGGGCAATTATGGATTCCTGGACCAGAACGCAGGCTTGCAATGGGTGCAGAAGAACATCACGAATTTTGGCGGCGATCCGAAACGCGTCACGATTGCCGGTGAGTCTGCCGGATCGATGTCTGTCAGCGCGCATCTCGCTTCGCCGCTGTCGAAGAATCTTATTGCGGGCGCGATTGGTGAAAGCGGTGCCTTGACAGGCGCCCTATCCGCAGCGCCGCGTGCAAAGGCAGAAGAGCAGGGAAAGAAATTCGCGGATCTTTTCACCACTCCGGGATCGATTGCTAACTTGCGGACTTTTCCCGCGCAGCAGCTCCTTTACGTTGCGAGTGAAGGCGGTTGGACCAGTGTCGGCCGATTCTCGCCGACCATTGACGGCTATTTTCTAACTGAGGATCCGTTGACGATCTATCAAACAGGAAAACAGGCGCGCGTGCCGCTGCTGGTTGGCTGGAACTCTGAAGAGCTGGGCGGGAACGTTCTCTTTGGCGACAAGGAACAAACAGTGGAGAACTACAAGATAATTCTGGCGAAGTTGTACCCGACACGAGCCGATGAAGCGTTGAAGCTTTATCCAGCAACAACGACAGACGAGGTTATTCAGGCGGCGACTGATTTGGCCAGCGATCGCATGATGGGTCATAGCACCTGGAAGTGGTCCGATCTGCATGCGAAGGGCGCCCGAGTCTATCGATATTTCTACACACGCCCACGACCGCCAATGCGAACGCAAAAGACGCCACCCGCGCGTGGTGCGTCTCACTCCGCCGAGATTGAATATGCGATGGGTAATCTCGATTTGATGAAGGATGTTTACCCGTGGACACCCGACGACTACAAAGTCTCGAACGTCATGCAGAGTTATTTTGCGAACTTCATCAAGAAGGGAAATCCGAATGGTGTCGGATTGCCGAAGTGGCCGGCGCTCGCCACCGGACGATTCATGAGAATAGATGTCGAACCGCGTGCCGAGACCGACACTAAACGCGCTCGATATGTATTTCTCGATCAACTTCCCCGGTAGTTTTAACCACAGATTACACAGATTTTTTCATTGACTTATTTTCCGCTTGCGTGGTATTAGTTCGCGCCACGAACTAAATAGCCTGTTTTTCCAGCAGCTATATCCGTGCGAAGAATCGATCTATCCAACTTTCAGGTCGCGACGAGCGAGACTGCGAGAGATATCAATCGCCGTATCGTTCTCAACCTGATACGAACGCACCAACCCATTTCCCGGGCTGATCTGGCGCGCCATTCCGGCCTGCAACGCAGCACCGTCTCCGTAATCGCGGAACAGCTAATCAAACAGCGCTGGATAACTGAAGGCGCAAACGGTCATACAGCGCGCGGTCGTCGGCCGGTATTTCTGCACTTGAACAAAGAGCGCGTCGGCATCATCGGCATTAACGTACGTCCGATCACAACCACTCTCGCACTCGCCGATCTCGACGCAAATTTCCTCGCACAAGATTCACTGGCAACACCCACAGATCCAAAACAGTTTGTCGCCGAACTGGTTCCACGTGTACGCAAACTCATGACGGCGCGACCGGAGTTGACGTGTGAAGGCATCGGCGTGAGTTTGCCCGGGCGTGTCGATCTCGAAACCAAAAAACTGGTCTTTGCTCCCAACCTGGGCTGGAAAGATTTCGATCTGAAGACACCGCTCGAAAAAGCCACCCGCCTGCCTGTAGAACTGGAGAATGCTGCGAATTCCTGCGCACTTTCGGAGATTTGCTTCGGTCGTCGCGCTGAAGGCCTTCGCAATTTAGTGGTCGTCACGGTTTCGGAAGGTATCGGCTGCGGGCTGATACTTAATCACCAACTGGTTCAGGGTTCGACCGGCACGGCGGGTGAATTTGGACACGCCGCAATCGTTCAGGATGGCCTCGAGTGTAGTTGCGGCAACCGTGGCTGCTGGGAAATGTACGCATCCAACTCGGCCGCCATTCGCAATTACACCAACGCTGTGGCTCCCGTGCGTCGTAGCAAACGTCCGTCTGAAATAACAGAAACAACAATCACATTCGACCATCTCTTGCGACTCGTCGAACAGGGCGACACTAAAGCGGTCGCGGCCCTGGATGAGATGGCAAAGAACCTGGGTCGCGGGATTGCACCCCTGGTTGCGGGCCTCGCGCCTGACATGATCGTCATCGTCGGTGAAGTAACGCGGGCGTGGCAACGAGTGGGACCAATCATCAAGGAAACAGTCCGACAACATTCATTCACACGTGCAGAAACGCAGGTCGTCCCGAGCGATCCGATAACTCAGCCACGTTTACGCGGCACGATAGCACTCGTTTTACTGAAACACTTTGGTGCTCCGGCGATCGTCTGAGCACCTCCCTGTTGCCTATTTTGTTGTGGACTCGAACTAAAGGGCTAAATGCCCATCTTCATCAAAGGAGATACGTCGATGTTTAGACCACTCACTTCCAAGTCGCGCCGGTTGCTGTATCTAACTTTGCTTAGTGTCTTCCTGCTCGCGACCATCCCTGCGCTAACGGTGGCCCAAGTCCTTTATGGCTCGCTCGTTGGAAACGTTAGCGATCCGAATGGCGCTGCCGTTTCAGGCGCGAAGGTCGAAGTCACAAACCTGGCTACTGGAAGCGTATCCAGTGTGATGACCGATGATCGTGGCGTTTATGCCTTAAACGATCTTCAGGTCGGCGTCTACAAAGTGACCATTTCACGAGCGTCCTTCAAAACGACGATCAGGGAAGACGTTCGGGTCGAGGCGAATAAGTCTTATCGTTTCGATGCTGCACTAGAAGTCGGCGGCGTGGAGGAGACGGTGGTTGTCAGTGCGACTCAGGACGCCACGCTGCAAACCGATCGCGGTGACGTGAACGTCACGCAGACGGCGCGACAGATTAATGACCTGCCGCTTTTCGGCAGCATCGGTCGAAACTACCAGAGTCTAATGTATCTGATTCCAGGCACCACGAGAGGCACTGGAGGTTTTTTCATCAACGGCTCTGGCACCGAGGATAACTCCGCCGCCGGTAACCCGCAGCGGTCCATGTCGTTCAACGTCAACGGCGTTTCGCGTTTGCAGAACAATACGAAGATTGATGGTTCGAGCGTCATTTACCCCTGGTTGCCGGGTAACACGGTCTACGTTCCACCGGCCGAAGCCATCCAGGAAGTGAATATCGTTACAAATGCCTTCGACGCCGAGCAGGGGCTCGCGGGTGGCGCCGCAGTCAACGTGAGCATTAAGACGGGTGGTAATGATTTCCACGGCGTCGGCTGGGGTTACGACACAAACAGCCGGTTCAGGTCCCGGACCTTCTTCCAACCTGTAAACCAGCCCACGAACCCGAAGAACATCCTGGCACAATTCGGTTACGCGTTCAGTGGGCCTGTTATCCTCCCGCACTTTGGCGAGGGCGGCCCGAAGATCTGGAGCGGGAAGAATAAGCTCTTTTTCTTCACTGACCTGGAACGCACGACCCAGCGAAACGCCGCGGGCGGGACTTTCAGTGTTGCCGGCGCCAACCTGCGTCCTGATGCCAATGGCAACGTGAACTTCACCGGCACTGGCATCACAGTCTTCGATCCATTGTCGAACCCTGACCCAAGATTGCGCACGCCCTTCCCCAACAACACAATTCCGGCAAACCGCATTGACATTGCGGCACTGGAAATTTTGAAGCGCTTACCGTTGCCAAATGTGCCCGGCATCCAGAATAATTTTGCCGCAACTGGCATAGGTTCATTCAATCGAACAAACATCGACAACAAGATCAACTACGTTTCTGACAACCTCAGTTTGTGGGGACGATACAGTCGTTCGCCTACGATCATCATTGACCCGCCTATATTCGGAGAAATCAGTGGTCCCGCTTTGAACGGCGGACAATTAGGGACGGCTCCGGGTTTGATCAATGTGTTTGGCCTTGGCGCTAGCTACACGTTTACCCCCACTATCGTCCTGGATGGAAATGTTGGTTACACGAGGCAGCGATTAGGTGCTGAAGGATTCGATATCGTCTCGAACTTTGGCTTAGATGTCTTAAAGATCCCGGGCACGAATGGCCCCGATCGCCTTCAAGGCGGAGTCCCCTCGTTTCAGATTGGCGCGGGATGGACCAATATCGGCAACGACAACACTGGAAACCCGTTTCTATTTCGCGATAA
The DNA here is from genome assembly GCA_035278765.1 of Pyrinomonadaceae bacterium. Taxonomy (GTDB): domain Bacteria; phylum Acidobacteriota; class Blastocatellia; order Pyrinomonadales; family Pyrinomonadaceae; genus PSRF01. The sequence continues at coordinate 4,816 of DATEIS010000102.1, forward strand.
TCAGTACGTGGGTGCAGCGAACCTTTCCTGGCTCAGAGGCTCCCACTCGTTCCGCTTCGGCGTTGACTATCTAAACGCGCAACTCAATCACTTCCAACCACAAGGCGGAGCTTTCCAGACCGTACGGGGCACGTTCGGCTTCAGCGGTAACGCGACGGCACTACAAGGCTGCCCCGCAAGTGCGACGGTTGCACAATGTGAAGATCTCGGCTTTACCCGCAGTCCCGCAGCCGCAAACCGGTTCAATAACTGGGCGGACTTTCTGCTTGGCCTGCCGACCTCTGCAGGTAAAGTGGACCAGCTTCGCAATCCGAACTCGGTGTATTGGAAACAGTATGCAGGTTATGCTCGCGACCATTGGCAGATTACCCGCGACCTTACGTTTATTTACGGGCTGCGTTGGGAGAGGTTTACCACTCCGAGAAAGGATAACACCGGCATCAATCGTTTCGATCCTGCAACCGGGAAAGTCGTCACCGGTGGATTGAGCGGTCTTGATATTAATGGGGGCGCAGTTTCCGGCGTGAATCTGTTCCTTCCACGTTTTGGCATAGCCTACCGCTATAACGACAAAACTGTATTTCGCGGTGGCTACGGACAGTCTGCTGATCCGCGGCCGTTCCAGGACGTCAGAAATGCATATCCAATCGCCAACATCTGGTCGATGCCTGCAATTACTTTCAACGGCGCTACCAACTCGTTCATCCCTGTAACTACTTTGCGGCAGGGGTTAATTAACACGAGTCCTGCCCCAGATCTGAATCAGGGAATTCTGCCTTTGCCATCGAATACCGGTACCACAACTTTTCCGATTGATGAACCGCGCAAGAGGATTCATTCCTTTAACGCCTTTATCGAACGTCAACTGCCATGGAAGTTCGCCGCTCAGGTTGGCTACGTCGGCACGCGGGTTATCGGACAGATGGGTTTCATCAATATCAACGCTGGTCCGCCGGGAACAGGGAATGCAGGTCGGCCACTGGCGGTCAAATTCGGTTTGGTAGGAGATATCAACTCGATCCAACCGTATGGCGACACCACCTATGATTCCCTGCAGGCGTTATTCACCAGGCGATGGGCCAACTCGACCTTTGGAACCGCTTACACGTGGTCCAAGACGATCAACTTCGCGGATAATGATGGCGGTCCGAGAATCCAATACCTGCCGGAGAAACAACGGAATCGAGGTCCAGCCAGTTATGATCGGACGCACAACCTGCAAATGTATGGCGTCTATGACCTGCCTTTTGGCAAAGGCGAGCGGTGGGCCAGGGATGGTTGGAGCAGCAAGGTTCTCGGCGGCTTCCAGGTCAGCGGTGTCATGAGTATTATGAGCGGCATACCGTTTTACGTAATTCAGGGCAACGCTCCAGGCTTACTGGCAGGAGGCAGCGCCCAGGTACCGAATCAATTAATTCCTGATATCGCCATTCTGGGCGGAATAGGAATCTCCTCGCAGGTTGGTTCATCGGCGGGACCATACTTTACGAATACGGTGCAGGGTAAGACCATACAAGGAGTGTCATGCACATCAAACTGTGCCTGGGCGGACGAAACTGGCGCTCGCTTCGGAACCGTGGGTCGAAACAATCTGCGTGGTCCGGGATTCTTCGAGACGGACTTGAGTATCTTTCGAACGTTTTCTATCACGGAAAAAGTGAAGTTCCAACTCCGAGCCGAGGCGTTGAACGCGACGAACCACGCGAACTTCGCGAATCCCACCAGTGACACCAACAGCGGTAACTTCGGATTTATCACCGGGCTTTATGGCCCCAACCAGTCGCGGCAGTGGCGTTTCGGGGCGCGACTTAACTTCTGACTTGCATGACGATTAAAAAAAACTATCCACAGATTACGCAGATTGTTTTATTTATTCTGTGTAATCTGTGGATAACTGGTTCGGTAGTTGCGCAAACGAATTCCGAACAATGGATCGATTACGTTGCTGCTGAGTACGACATTTTTCCGAATGTCACTTATGCAAAGGCAAACAACGTCGATCTCAAGCTCGATCTTTATCTTCCCAAAAACAGGACGAATCCGACTCGAACACTGATTCTTTTTCATGGTGGCGGTTGGGTTGATGGACAGAAGGAACGCAACGTTCTGTTTCTGTTGCCGTACCTGTCGATGGGTTGGTCGGCGATCAATGTTGAGTATCGAACGGGGCACCAGTCGCCGGCGCCCGCAGCAGTTGAAGATGCTCGATGTGCTCTTCGTTGGATAACGAATCATGCGCGTGAGTATTCACTCGATGCGTCGAAGTTTGTTTTAACGGGGACATCTGCAGGCGGGCACCTGTCTTTGATCACGGGTATGTTGCCGGCAAACAATGTGTTCGATCGTCAATGTATGGTTGATGGTGGCGCGCGTTGGAATACGTCGGCGGTTCCGGAGCTGAAAGTGGCGGCGATTGTTAACTGGTTTGGGATTGGTGACGTTGCTGATTTACTTGAAGGTCCGAACGCGAAGAACTATGCGCGCGAGTGGTTTGGCAGTATGAGCAACAGCGAGCAGCTTGCGAAACAGCTTTCGCCGGTTAATTACGTCCGCGCGGGGTTACCGCCGATCATTACGATACATGGCGAGTTTGACGATGTTGCGCCCTACGCGCATGCGGTACGTTTGCATGGGTTGTTGGACAAGGCCGGCGTGCCCAATCAGCTCGTGACGATTCGCGGTCGGAAGCATGGTGGATTCAATCGTCAGGAGATGCTCGACAGCTACGCCAAGATTCGAGAGTTTCTGAAAAAGCAGGGTCTGTTGTGAGCCACCAAAAAGCACATAAGACACAAAAGTATTGGTCCATGGTTTTTGTCTTTTTTTGTGGCATTACCTCTGTGAGGGCGGATGATGGGTATCGGTTGTGGTTGCGCTACGAAAAGCTGCCGGCACGATCGTCGAGCGCTTATCAGAACATCAAATCGATTGCTGTTCAGGGACAGTCTGCGACGTTCGATGTCATTCGTCGTGAGTTGAGTGCTGGCTGTGCCGGATTGCTGGGAATGCCGATCGTTGTTGGAGATCGCGATGAGGCTTCCGTTGTCGTTGGAACTCCACAAACGTCGAATCTGATTCGGAAGCTTGGTTGGGACGCTGAGCTGAAGAATCTTGGACCAGAGGGGTATCGTATTCGCACCGTTGGTCGGGTCGTCGTTGTTGCTGCATCGACAGACATCGGAGCACTCTACGGAACATTTCACTTCCTGCGGCTGATTCAAACTGAACAACCACTCGCTAGTTTGCAGCTGGACCAGTCGCCGCGTTTGAAACTGCGTATTCTCAACCACTGGGACAATCTCGACGGATCGATCGAACGGGGCTACGCGGGAAAGTCTCTCTGGAATTGGGCTGAACTACCCGGACGAATAGATCCGCGACTGACCGACTATGCGCGGGCGAACGCTTCGATCGGTATCAATGGAACGGTACTGAACAACGTCAACGCGAATGCGCAAATCCTGACTGCTGAATACCTCGAAAAAGTCGCCGCGATTGCGAATGTCTTTCGTCCTTATGGAATTCGAACTTACCTCGCCGCACGCTTTTCAGCGCCAATTGAGATAGGTAAGTTGGCGACGGCGGATCCGCTCGACTCATCAGTTAGCGCCTGGTGGAAAGCGAAAGCCGACGAGATCTACAAGGTGATCCCTGACTTCGGTGGTTTCATCGTCAAAGCAAACAGCGAAGGACAACCTGGACCACGCACGTACAATCGCACGCACGCTGACGGCGCCAATATGCTTGCCGCCGCCGTTGCCCCACATAACGGCATCGTCATGTGGCGCGCTTTTGTGTATGACATGAAGCCCGGTTACGACCGCGCCGGCGCCGCTTATGAAAACCTGCAGCCGTTTGACGGCAAGTTCGCGCCCAACGTGTTGCTCCAGGTCAAGAATGGTCCAATTGATTTCCAGCCGCGCGAGCCGTTTCATCCGCTCTTCGGTGGCATGCCGAAGACGCAGGTGATGCCGGAGTTGCAGATAACCCAGGAATATCTCGGTTTCTCGAATCATTTTGTGTTTCTCGCGTCGATGTGGCGCGAGTTTCTCGATTCGGATACATATGCTGCCGGTCGCGGTTCAACTGTAACGAAGGTGGTGGATGGATCACTTTATCGACAGCATTTGACCGGCATCGCGGGAGTTGCAAATACGGGTTCAGATCGAAACTGGACCGGCCATCATCTGTTACAGGCCAACTGGTACACATTCGGTCGCCTCGCGTGGAATCCCGACACCCCCTCGCAAGAGATCGCGACCGAATGGACAAGGATGACGCTCACGAGAAATCCGAAAGCCGTCGCGACGACTGTACGGCTGATGCTCAGCTCGCATGAGGCGGTGGTTGATTACATGACGCCACTCGGGCTTCATCATCTGTTTTGGGGCGGGCATCATTATGGTCCAGCGCCGTGGTGGGACACGGAGAAGCGCGATGATTGGAACCCGGTTTACTATCACAAGGCGGATGCATTCGGTATCGGCTTCGATCGGACGAAGACGGGCAGCAATACCGTGAGCCAGTATCATTCGCCAGTGCGGGAGCAGTTTTCCGATCCGCAGCGGTGTCCGGAAAAGTTTCTACTCTGGTTTCATCACGCGTCGTGGAACCACAGAATGAAGTCGGGCCGGACGCTCTGGGATGAACTGGCGTTGCATTATCAACGTGGCGTCGATTGGGTGCGCGCTACACGTGCCAGTTGGGCGGGTTTGCGCGGCGCGATTGACGATGAACGGTATTCGGCGATCACGAAGAAGTTGGAGATACAGGAACGCGACGCGATTTGGTGGCGTGATGCGTGTTTGCTCTATTTTCAAACGTTCGCGAAGCGATCTTTACCGATCGGTATCGAAAAACCGGCGCATGCGTTGACGACTTACAAGACGAAAGCGCTGGATTGGTGAGCTACGGATAAACGCGGATGAAAATCGCTGATTTACGCGCCACTACTGTGACTGTTCCGCTTGAGGCGCCGTTGCGTCATGCAAATGGGTGTCACTGGGGACGGTTCGTGCGGACGATTGTGGAGGTGGAGACTGACGAAGGGCTGATAGGATTAGGGGAGATGGGTGGTGGTGGTGAATCGGCCGAAGCCGCGTTTCGCGCTCTGAAATCGTATCTGATTGGACATGATCCGGCGCGATTGGAAGAGATGCGATTTCTGATCTCGAATCCGACTGCGTCGCTCTACAACAATCGAACGCAGATCGTCGCGGCGATCGAGTTTGCGTGTCTCGACATTCTCGGCCAGAAGTGGGGCGTTCCTGTTTCTGAAATTCTCGGGGGACGTTTACGAGAGCACGTCCCGTTTGCGTCGTACCTGTTCTTTCGTTATCCGTCGGATGGAAAAGGCGAAGTTAGAACGATCGAACAGCTCGTCGAATCGGCGAAGGAATTGAAGAAGCGATGTGGGTTCACGTCGCATAAACTGAAAGGCGGAGTGTTCCCGCCTGAATACGAACTCGAATGCTATCGTGCGCTCGCGTCTGCGCTCGAAGGCGATCGCTTTCGATTCGATCCCAACGGCGTCTGGTCCACTGAAACCTCGATCTGGTTTGGGCAACAGATCGAAGACATCCGAAACGATTATCTCGAAGATCCTGTGTTTGGAATGAACGGAATGCGACGCGTGCGTGAGAAAGTCCGTATGCCACTCGCGACCAACACCGTCGTCGTTAACTTTGAACAACTTGCCGCAAACGTCTTGAATACTGCCGTCGACGTCATCCTGCTTGATACGACTTTTTGGGGCGGCATTCGCGCGTGCGTAAAAGCTGCTGCTGTTTGCGAAACGTTTCAACTGGGCGTGGCCGTGCATTCGTCCGGTGAGCTCGGAATTCAGCTTGCGACGATGCTCCATCTGGGCGCTGTGATTCCGAATTTGTCGTTCGCGGCCGACGCTCATTACCATCATTTAACAGATGACATCATTGAAGGTGGTAAGCTGAAGTACGACAACGGTGCGATTGCCGTACCCGCTTCGCCTGGTCTGGGTGTTAAGCTGGATCGAGATAAAGTTGCCGAGTATCGCGAGTTGTACCAACGTCTTGGATCGTATCCGTACGACCAGGATCCGTTACGGCCGGGTTGGACACCGACGATCCCGAACGATCGTTGGGCTGATCCACAGATTACGCAGATTCCAGATTAATAATCCGTGTAATCTGTGGATAAAACGAGAAAGCATATGGTGACGTCAACCGAAAGTCGCACGAAGTTCGCTGACTTGCTCACGCACACGGAAGAACTGCGCGCGCGAGTCGAAATCGTTGTGAACTCAATCCCGGTGATGGATGTGCACACACATCTGTTTCCCTCGGAGTTCAATGAATTTTGTCTCTATGGCATCGATGAACTGCTGACTTATCACTACCTGACCGCCGAAACGCTGCGCTCAGCGCGCATCACGCACGATCGTTTCTGGGCGATGTCCAAAACGGATCAGGCGGACCTCGTATGGCAGACTCTCTTTGTAGAAAATTCCCCGGCGTCGGAAGCCGCGCGTGGAATTGTGACGGTGCTCGATGCTTTCGGTCTCGACACGCGCGCCGAGAATCTGAGTGAAGCGCGGGCATTCTTCAACTCACGACGCGTGGATGAACACATCGATCGCGTTTTCGACATCGCGCAGGTGAGTGGCGTCGTGATGACGAACGATCCTTTTGACGAAGCAGAGAGTGAGATCTGGAAGAGTGAGGTTAGTATTGATCCACGTTTCAAATCGGCGCT
>DATEIS010000103.1:0-2728 GCA_035278765.1 Pyrinomonadaceae bacterium
CTCCGTGGCCGCCCGTGGTTTGTGCAGGGATTCAAGAAGCAACGGCCTCGAAGTCGGCGAACACGATCAAAACCACGGGCGGCCACGGAGGGCCGCCCCTACAGTACGTTCCTAAACCAAGCACTAACCTATCTTGCTACTTTCTCCATTACGCGCAACATGTTTCCGCCGAGAATCTTATTGACGTCAGCCTCAGTGTAACCGCGTCGCAAGAGCTCCTTCGTGAGGTTTGGTAGATCAGCCACAGTGCCGAGATCCGCCGTTGTGGCCTGCACTCCGTCGAAATCAGATCCGATGCCCACGTGGTCCACACCAACGAGTTTCACAATGTGATCGATATGATCGACGATGCGCGACGCGTTCACTGGCGGCAGTCGACGTGCATATTCACGCGTCCGCACCAGATCACGCGCGATTTTCTTGTGAACTGCATCGCCGGTTTCAGCAGCAGATGCCGCCTGGACCATACCCGCGATCTCAACGTCGACCTGCTTTTTCTTCTGACTCCAACCCGGCTCGAGATGTTCGGGATAGAAGATCACGTTGACTACACCGCCAGTTTTTGCAAGCGCACGAATCATGTCGTCAGTCAGATTTCGTGGCACGTCCGCAATCGCCCTGCACGCCGAATGAGTGGCGATGACGGGCGCTGTCGACGTGTTTACGATGTCCCAGAACGTCTGATCCGACACGTGCGAAACATCAATCATCATTCCCAAACGATTCATCTCACGGACAACATTCTTACCAAACTCGTTTAGACCTCTCGTCGCTCCAACATCATCACCAGACGAGCCGGCCCAACTCGTGCTCACGCTCCACGCCGGTGACATGTACCTCACACCGAGATCGTAATACCGCTGAACATTTTCCAAACGTTCATCGATCGCATAACCACCTTCCAGTCCCAACAACGCGGCAATCTTTCCTTCACTCGCAGCGCGCCGGATATCTCCGGCAGTAGTTGCCAGGACCCACGTCTCCGGATGTTTGTCCACTAGCGTACGAATCGCCGCTATTTGATCGTCTGCTCGCTTCACTGCTCGGGCGCCCGTCGCGCCAAACAATTGTGGCTCGACCCAGATCGAAAAGAACTGCGCATCGAGGCTTCCGGACCGCGCACGCACGGCGTCGAAGTGGCCATCGCTGAGTTGCTGTTGAATATCGACGTGCTCGTCAAGAATTCGCTGCACCGTATCGACGTGCATATCAATCGCAATGGCGCGTTGATGAATGGAAAGCGGGTCGGCGGCAGAAGTTTCTGCTCCGGACGTGTTTTGATTGTTTTGGTTCATCTTTTTTTCAGTGCAGCCGGCAGAAAACGTTGCCAGTAAAAGCAGTGTGATCACAATGCGCATGGTCTGCAAGCCTTCTTGCCAAGCGACTCAAATCTACTGTATTGTGCCATGTTTGATACCCCACGCCGAACAATTGAAGCGTATCGATTTCTACCAATGTCGAAGTGTTTCTACGCAAAGATGAGGGCCTTCCCCCTGCATCTCAGTATTTCCTGAAGGAGTAAACAATATGTTCTCAAAAGACGGCAACAGCAAAGATGTTAAGACACCACGTATATGCGACGTTGTTTGGCATAACGGCGAGTTTATCCAATGGAACGACGCGCGTGTGCACGTGATGTCGCATGTCTTGCACTATGGCTCGAGCGTCTTTGAAGGAATCCGTTGTTACTCAACCAAGCAGGGACCAGCCGTCTTTCGCCTGCGCGAACACATGCAGCGATTTCTAAACTCCGCGAAGATTTATCGCATGGACCACGAGTGGACGCTCGATCAGTTGTGCACTGCCTCGACAGACCTCGTGCGACGCAGCGGCATGGATCAGTGCTACCTGAGACCCATACTGTTTCGCAGTCTCGACGAAGAACATCCGGCGTTCGGCGTGAACCCGTTCCCGAATCCACTCGCCTGTTACATCGGCGCGTGGGACTGGGGCAAGTATCTCGGCGACGAAGCGATCGAACGCGGCGTTGACGTTTGTGTCTCAACCTGGCAGCGACTTCACGCGAACGCAATGCCCGCAATGGCAAAGAGCGGCGCCAACTACATGAACTCGCAGCTCATCAAGATGGAAGCGCTTCTTAACGGCTTCGCGGAAGGTATCGCACTCGACGACCGCGGCTATGTTTCAGAAGGCTCAGGCGAGAACATCTTCATGGTGGCAGGTGGTGTAGTGTTAACGCCGCCGCTCTCGTCGTCGATTCTTCCCGGCATTACTCGCGACAGCGTGATCCAGATCTGTCAGGAACTGGGTCTCACAATCAAGGAGCGAACGATTCAGCGTGCGGCGCTTTATGTAGCCGACGAGCTGTTTTTCTCGGGTACGGCAGCGGAAATCACGCCGATTCGCTCTGTCGATCGCATCACGGTGGGCAGTGGCGCGCGCGGTCCAATCACCGAGAAAATTCAGAAGGTATTCTTCGAAATCACCAAGGGTGAGCGTCCGGCCCCGGGCGATTGGCTTACGTACGTCAACGAGTCAAAGGCGGCGCCGAGCGATAACAACGGCTTCTCTCGAGCGGCAATCGAGACCCCCGCGGGCACCATAAACTAAGTCCTATCCACAGATTACGCAGAGTTTCTTCCATAATCTGCGTAATCTGTGGATAAGTTATTGACGCCTCTCTGAGCGTCGAGCTATATTCGAAGAGCCCGAGCGCTCCTCACGGTGCTCCACTCGCCAGCAAACCTCTCGTAATCCCACAAGGTTT
>DATEIS010000104.1:0-14802 GCA_035278765.1 Pyrinomonadaceae bacterium
GTTAACCGGGATTATCACTTACTTCCTGCGCGATCGCAGTGTATCTTTGGACTTCACAGATAAGTTTGTGTGGCGCAACGGCAGATGGCAGGCGACCGGCGCGGAAATCAAGCGACGAGGAACGCCGGAGGTAGATCTTTAGTGATTAGAGCTTAGTATTTGGTACTTGGCACTTAGTAAGCCCCAAGATCAAAGAACAAAGATCAAAGAACAAATAGAATGTCAATCATCAGCGAAGTAATCGAATCGACGAAGGCAATCATCCAGGGAATGGGTGTGACGCTGTCTTACATTCCCAAACGCAAGTGGACCGTCCAATATCCTGACGAGCCCGTCACGGTTCAGCCACGTTATCGCGGGCAGCACCTGCTGCACGTTGATGAGCTTGGGCGCGAGAAGTGTGTTGCCTGCTATCTCTGCGCGGCTGCGTGTCCTTCGGAGTGTATCTACATCGTTGCCGCCGATGATCCGCGACCGGCCGAACAGCGCGTGGGCGTCGATGAACGTTACGCCTCCGTCTACAACATTGATTACGGCCGTTGCATCTTCTGCGGTTACTGTGTCGAGGCCTGCCCGAAAGACGCCATCACTCACGGCTACAACTTTGAACTGTCAGTTTACAGTCGCGCAGATCTCCTCAAGACCAAGGACGATTTATTGATCACCAAACAACTTCAGTCCAAGAACTACCGCGTCGCACTGTCGCACGAAGACGTGGATTCGGAGTACAAAGAAGTCTAATCCACAGATTACGCAGATGCCTCTGCGCGAGTATCACAAACGTTGGGAGTTTGATCTCAAATCGAGTCCCGAGCGACTGTGGCCGTTCATCGCCGATACGAATCGATTCAATCGCGACACCGGCGTTCCTCAGATTGAAATTGACTCGTCTGACAAACGACTGCGCAATGCCCGCCGCAAAGTAAGACTTTCAATCTACGGATTGCCCGTCGAATGGGAGGAACAACCATTCGAATGGGTGAAGCCTTCTCGTTTTGGAATCGAACGTGTTTACAGCAAAGGGCCGCTCGCGCGACTAAAGATGCGCGCGGAGTTACAACCGAATCCCGACGGCGGCACGCATTTGATTTACGAGCTGTGGTCCACTCCCAGAAATCTTCCCGGCGCGGTTGCGGTCCCGATGCAGATCAATTTTGTGGTCGGGCCCAGGTTTCGTGACTCCATTCGCAAGTATGACGATTCGGCTTCCAGTGGCGCTGCTGTCGAAGCCGCTGAGCCGAATACTTCACAGTCGTCATTCGACCTGCAACGGCTCACGGCGCTCAAACAAAAACTGATCGCAGATCTTGAAACGACAGAATCGCCGGAGCGGAAACTAGCCATCGCCGAACGTCTGGCCGACTTTCTCGAACGCGGTGATGATTTCGCCGTCGCACGCATCCGGCCATACAAACTCGCCGACGACTGGAGTGAACCTCGCCGTCTCGTCCTCGAAGTTTGTCTGCGTGCGACGAGGATTGGTTTGCTCGACTTCCAATGGGATTTATTGTGCCCACTCTGTCGTGGTCCACAGGAGAGCGGACTTTCGTTAAAAGACATCAAGACGGATGTTCACTGCGACACGTGCAAGATTGATTTCACGGTCAACTTCGATCGTTACGTCGAACTGACTTTTCGACCCAATCCAGCAGTGCGACGTTTGAATGTGTCGTCGTTTTGCATCGGTAGTCCACACTGGACGCCGCATGTAGTGGCCCAACAACTCCTGCCGGCCGGCGACAAACGCGATCTGGTGTTGCCGCTTGAATCCGGCAACTACCGGCTTCGTGCCCTCGAACTTCCCGGATCACAGGACGTCACAGTTTCACCTGCAGGCGAGTCGTCGGCACAGGTAACGCTTTCGAGAGACGGATGGAGCGAAGAAACTCTGCAAGTCAACGAGGAGTTTTCTCTCGCGCTGAAAAATGAAACCGACGCCGAACAACTCCTGATCCTCGAGCGTTTGGAATGGAGCGATCAGGCGACGACGGCCGCTGAAGTCACTGCGCTGCAGATGTTCAGGGATCTTTTTGCGACTGAAGCACTGCGACCCGGTGAGCAGATCTCAGTGGGAACATTAACGGTGCTCTTTACTGACCTGCGTAACTCGACTCAACTCTATCGAGAGATTGGCGACGCGACTGCCTTTGGGCGTGTGATGAGTCATTTCGATGTGGTGAAAAAAGCGATCGCGGAGCACGATGGCGCAGTTGTAAAGACGATTGGCGATGCCGTGATGGCAGTGTTTCGATCTTCTGTCGATGGTTTACTGGCGATGCTTGAAGTGCAGCAACTACTTGCCGTGCCCGCTGATGGCACTCAACCTTTGGAACTGAAAGCCGGACTAAACACCGGTCCCTGTATTGCCGTCACCTTGAATGATCGCCTCGATTACTTTGGCTCGACCGTAAACATGGCTGCGCGTCTGGAGTGTCTGTCATCCGGTTCAGACGTGATAATCTCACGCTCGGTTTATGAAGATCCGAAGGTGCAGGAGTTGATCGACTCTGATAGTTTTTCGGCAGAGCCGTTTGATATGTTTCTAAAAGGTTTTGAAGACGAACGTTTTGAGCTATGGAGGGTTAGTAGACGGTAATGTATTTTGTACTTGGATCTTTGTACTTTTGCGCTTCGTAACAGATAACTACCAAGTACCAAGAACAAAGAACAAAACTCAAATATGCCGGCCCTCCTAGCAGCGCAGGAAGTTTCCAAGATCTATCAGATGGGCAGTAACAACGTTACCGCCCTCGACAACGTCTCGCTCGAAATCAACGAGGGCGAGTTTGTCGCGATACAAGGCACTTCCGGCTCCGGCAAATCAACTTTACTCAACATGCTCGGCGGTCTCGATCACCCGACGAAGGGTGAAGTGTTTTTTGCGTCTCGACCTTTGGGGCCGTTTACGAAAAGAGAGATGGCGCGTTACCGCCGTTTCTCAGTCGGGATGATCTTTCAGAACTTCAATCTCATTCCCACGATGACGGCGCGTGAGAACGTTTCGCTCGCACTCGCGTTCGGCGGTTTGCGTGGTCAACAACGGCGGGCGCGTTCGAGTGAACTGCTGGCGCGCGTCGGTCTTGGCGATCGTTTGTCGCACAAGCCTTCGGAACTTTCCGGCGGCGAGCAGCAGCGTGTGGCAATCGCTCGTGCGCTCGCGAACAATCCGAAAGTATTGCTGGCAGATGAGCCCACCGGAAATCTCGACTCGATCCGCGCGCACGAGCTGCTGGGGCTGTTACGCGAGATGGTGGATCACGATTCACTGACGATTCTGATGGTCACCCACGACCAGGAGCTGGCGAATAGTTTCGCCGATCGAATTGTGTTCATGAAGGATGGGAGGATTGTACTTTGAGCTTTGTGATTTGTTCTTGGATTCGACAAAGGACAAAGCACTAAGCACAAAGCTCAGTTTGGAGGAGCCATGTCACAGCCTGCTACTCAAATGACGCTCGAGGCGCTTCGTTCGGTGCCGTTGTTTGCCTCTCTCGACGACGAAGCAGCAACTGTGCTCCGCAGTCTGCTTTCTGACAAAAAAGTGCCGCAGAACACGTGTCTCTTCAAGCAGGGTGACAAGGGCGATGCGATGTACCTGATCGAGAGCGGCCGCGTGCGTATCAGTATTCGCGACGACGACGATCAGGAGCTGACGCTTGCGGAACTCGCGCAGGGCGACTTCTTCGGCGAGATGTCGATTATCGACGGGCGCCAGAGATCTGCCGATGCCAAAGTCATCGAAGATGCACAATTCGCGATTCTTCCTCGCGACACGTTTCTGTCGTTCGTCAGAAGTAATCCTGACGTCGCCCTCGAAATGCTGAGCGCGCTCACTGACAGACTACGCCGCACCGACGAACTGCTGCGCTCGCGTGTTTCGCGTAACGCGAACGAAGAAGAAAAAGCGCGCTTGACGCTCGCAGATCGAGCCGCGGATCTGATCGCCGAGTTTGGCGGTAGCTGGAAATTCATCGGTGTTTCGATAGCGCTAATAATCTTCTGGATCATTTTCAACTCGTGGATTTTGATTCGCGGTTTCGATCCAGCGCCTTATCAAATGCTGAATCTGGTGTTGGCGGTGATCGCGGGCATGCAGGCGCCGATCATCATGATGTCGCAGAACCGGCAGGGCGAGAAGGATCGCCTCCGCGCCGATCTTGATTACCAGGTGAATTTGAAAAACGAACTCTCGCTGGCAGAAGTGTTGCGTCGTTTGGATGTGCTCGAAAGTGAACGACTGCCAAAACTGGTGGAGGATTTAAAAGTTAGGAATTGAACTTTGTTCTTTGTACTTGGTGCTTGGTAAGAACAGCAAAGTACAAAGTACCAAAATCCAAGTACAAAAAAAATGATTAAAGCCATCCTGTTCGACTTCAACGGCGTCATCATCGACGACGAAACCATTCAGATGAAGGCCTATGAGCAAGTTTTGAAAGGCCATGAAATCACTCTCACTGAGGAGTTGTATTTTGGAGCGCTCGGGATGGACGACAAGACGTTTGTCCGCTCGATGTTTGAGCACGCGAAGAAGCCGTTGACCGATCCCGTGTTGGAAGAGGTGATGGATGCCAAGACCGATCTGCACCGGCAGATGATTGAGGACCTGCCGCTGTTTCCTGGTGTGCTGACATTTCTCAAAGCAGCGGCACGTGAGTTTGAACTTGGGCTGGTCAGCATGGCGAACAAGAATGAAGTGGGGTACGTATTTCAGCGCGCGCATTTGACGCCGCTCTTTTCTGTGATCGTGACTGCTGAAGATGCAACTGTCTGCAAGCCTGCGCCGGAATGTTATCTCGCGGGTCTGACAAAGCTTAATGAGAAGCGGCAGCACGAACGAAAGCTTCCGCTGCTGGCATCAGAATGTTTGGCGATTGAAGATTCACCGCCGGGTATTCAGTCCGCGCGCGCTGCGGGGATGCGCACGTTGGGTATCACTAACACGGTACCGGCCGCAGCGCTTCGCGAAGCGGGCGCTGATGTGGTGTCGGCGAGCTTGGCTGATTGGAATACGGATGCGGTTAAGAGACTTTATTGATCTTGATCTTAGTACTTAGTGCTTAGTGTTTTGTTATTAAAGCACTAAGCACTAAGCACTAAGCACTAAGCACAAAGCACTAAGCACTAAGCACGCAAACATGAGCTTCTTCGACATTCTCCATCTCGCGCTTCGAAATTTGCGGCAGGCAAAGCTGCGCGCGATCTTGACGACGATGGGGGTCATCGTTGGCGTTGCAGTGATCGTGACGATGATGTCGTTCGGACTCGGGCTTCAGAGCAACATGCTGGCGCGGTTTAAAGCGCTCGACCTCTTCAACGAGATCCAGGTCTTCGGTCGCGGTTTAAGTAATCTTGCCGGTCTCGATCGTGGAGGCCGCCGAGATGAAGGTGAACGTGGGGGTAGACGCCGTGGTGCGCCAACACGAATTCTCGACGACGCCGGCATAAAAGAGATTTCCGCGATTAAGGGAGTCGCTTATGTCGAGCCGGCCGTGAATTTCGGCTCGTATGTTCGAGCCAACGGCAAGTTGCTCACGCAGACTATCGGCGGCGCAAATATTCCCAACGCCTCGACTCGTTTCCAAAATTTTGCCGCCGGAAAAATGATTTCGTCGCCTGGTGCAGAAGAAGCTGTAGTTTCCGAACGGTTCACTCGTGATTTTGGTTACGCGAAACCTGCTGATGCGATCGGGCAGACACTCGAATTGCTCGGCCCTCGTTCAGACACTAAACAGGAAGAAAAGGAAGAGCCGGAGGAAGAAGAGACTCCAAACTTCTTCGGCATTCCTTTAGACGACCCCGGACTCGACGAATCAAGCACCGATCTTGACGTCAAAAAATTTCGCATCGCCGGCGTGCTCAGCACTGAGATTAGAGAAGGAGTTGCTCAGGGTGGTCTGCGCGGGATGATGCCGGGCGCCGGCATTTACCTTCCGTTGCAGATGGCCCATCAATGGACCATTGCGCACCGTGGTCCCATGAGCCAGGTGGAGCTCGCACTCGCACGTGCCAGCGGTAACCTTGCCGAGGGTCAAACAGAAGGTTACGACCGGGCTGTCGTGCGTGTTGAAGATCCGGTGCAACTGACCCAGGTGCGACAGAAGATCACCGACCTCGGATTTTCGAGTTTCTCGATCGTGGACGAGATCGATCAGATCCGGACAGTGTTCCTCATCATCGACTCTGTGCTGGGGTTACTCGGCGGCATTTCGTTGCTGGTTGCTTCGTTTGGAATCGCTAACACGATGATCATGTCGATACTCGAACGCACGCGCGAGATCGGAATCATGAAAGCGATTGGCGCGGAAGATCGTGAGATCAAATTGATCTTCTTCGTCGAGGCGGCGGTGATCGGAGTGGTAGGTGGAATCGTTGGGGTTTTAATTGCGTGGGGAATTTGCGGTCTTGCGAACCGCCTTGCTTATCGATTCATCCTCAAGCCGCAGGGCGCGTCGTTCATCGACTTCTTCTCGATGCCGATCTACTTGTCGGTGGGAGCGATCTTGTTTGCGTTGATCATCTCGATCCTCGCAGCACTTTATCCTGCATCGCGTGCGGCGCGAATCGATCCTGTGCGCGCCCTACGCCACGATTAAGTCTCACGCAAAGGCGCAACGGCGCAACGAAAAAAATCTTGCCTCTCTTCCGTTGCGCCGTTGCGCCTTTGCGTGAGAAATCCTCTTAACTATTCAGTGGTTTCCCACAGCGATTACAGAATCGCGCTGACGGATCCTTCTGTGGCGCGCCGCATGAGACACAACTTGCCGCAACCTTGAGATTCGCTCCGCAGGACGAACAGAAATCCGCACCCACACTGTTCGCGGAGCCGCAGGTGCCGCAACGTCCCGGCAGTGGCGGAACATAGCCGCCTGCTTTGCGTGCGATGTGATCTTCGATTATCTTCCAAGCGTCTTCTGTAAGTTTGTATTGCCAGTAAGCGCCGAGTGCCGCTAGCGCGAGGAGAGGCGGAAAGGCGATTACTCCGACAGCAGCAACGGCGGCTTTGTCGAACCACTTCTGCATTCCGATCTCTATGCGTGTGCCTCCGGACTCCGGTGTGATCTTTATCGTGAGCGCCGAGGAGAGCCCCGTCAGATCGCGTAAGGTGCTGGATTTGCGCGCCTGAAAAACGCTGGTGGTCGACACCTGAAACGCCTGCACTTCATACTCGCTGTCAAAAAGATTTCGCAGTTCCGTGCTGAGCGTGTGAACGTCTATTTCAACCCCCGGATAGTATCTACTGTCCATCTATGCTTCCTTTCAGTGCGAGCTCGCGTTCATTGTACGGCAATCATCGTCTCGGAGTTCATCGCAAACATGTCAACTATACTAATTCGTAACTTACTTGTCTTTTTACTCTCGTGTGTGGTGGTGCTCAACGCAGCGTCGCCGATCGTCTTCTCGCAGAATTCAACCGCAATTGATGGCTTTAGTCCCAATCGCGCCGCGGCCCAGCGACGTTGGGAAGAACAGTTTCGCGCCGTGCCTGATCCGAAATCGGCCCGCGAGCATTTGCGTCGTCTTACACTCGAGCCGCACATCGCCGGCACGAAGGAAGATTACGACACCGCGATCTACGTTCGCGATCAACTGCGCAGCTATGGTCTATCAGCCGAGTTGCGGGAGTATGAAGTCTGGCTCAACTATCCGAACGCTCCGACCACACTCGAGCTAATCACCACAAAACGCCTGCGACTGAGCACTCAGGAAGCTGTCGTGCGTGGCGATCCGACTTCGTCGAATCCCAAGATCAGTCCGCTTTTCAACGGCTACAGCGCGAGTGGTGACGTGACGGCGCCAGTGGTCTACGCAAACTACGGTTTGCCCGGCGACTACGAAGAACTCAAAAAGGCCGGAGTCGACGTCAAAGGCAAGATCGTTATCGTGCGTTACGGCAACTCGTTCCGTGGCGTGAAGGCCAAGGTGGCGGAAGATCAAGGCGCGGTCGGTTGCATCATTTACTCCGATCCGGAGGACGACGGCTACATGCAGGGTGACGTCTATCCAAAAGGACCATGGCGCCCGGTTGCGTCGGGCCAACGTGGTTCGGTGCAGTATTTGTTTGACTATCCCGGCGATCCGCTCACGCCCGGCAAACCGGCGATTCCGGGAACGCCGCGTTTGAAACCGGAAGAGGCGACTGATCTAACACGGTTACCAACGCAGCCGATTGCTTACGATGTCGCGAAGACGATTCTCTCACAGCTCAAAGGCCCGGTGCGCCCGCGTGGATTTCAAGGTGGCTTGCCGTTCGCTTATCACGTCGGTGGAACCAACGACGTGAAGCTGCGTCTGAAAGTTGATATGGACTACAAGCTGCGCAAGATCTGGAACGTTGTTGCGCGCATCGACGGCAACGAAGAGAAGGATCGTTGGGTGATTCTCGGCAATCATCGCGACGCGTGGGTGTTCGGCGCAGTGGATCCAAACAGCGGCTCGTCGGCGATGTTGGAAGTCGGTCGCGGTTTTGGCACGTTGTTGAAGGAAGGTTGGAAGCCGCGCCGCACGATCATTCTTTGCAGTTGGGACGCGGAAGAATACGGGCTGATTGGTTCGACTGAGTGGGCCGAAGAATTTGCTGACGAACTTAGGGAGAAGGCAGTCGCTTATCTTAATCTCGATGCGGCTGTTTCGGGATCAGAGTTTGGCGCTTCATCGGTGCCTTCTTTGTGGAAACTGATGCGCGCAACCACACGCGACATAAAGGACCCAAAGACAGGCAAGACTGTTTATCAACAGTGGCAGGCGCGCGCACGTGAGAATCGTCCGGAAGGCGAGCAACACCCACCCGAGCCGCGTATCGGCGCACTCGGTTCAGGATCAGATTACACGCCGTTTCTCCAGCACCTTGGAGTTGCTTCCACTGACATGGGATTCAACGGCGACTACGGTGTTTACCACTCCGCCTACGACTCTTTTTACTGGATGGACCACTTCGGCGATCCCGGTTTTAAGTATCACGTCGCCGCAGCTCAAGTCTGGGGCACGCTCGCAATGCGTCTCGCTGACGCCGATGGGCTCTCATTTGACTACACCGATTACGCGACGCAGATTCGTGATTTCTTTTCTGAGACGATGAGGCTGGCTCGTATTCGCAATCTCGCAAGTGCTTTTGATGACAAGTCGATGACGGCGGCGATTGACGATTTTGCGAAAGAAGCGGAGCGTGTCGAGAAGAATCGTCAGGAGGCGGTGCGAGACTCCGACCGCGAGCGACTGGCTAAGATTAACGATGCCATCATCCAGGCTGAGCGGCAGTTTATCGACGCCAAAGGCCTGCGTGGCCGCGCGTGGTACAAGCACCAGATCTACGCGCCAGGTTTTTACACTGGCTACGCAGCGCAACCATTAACCGACTTTCGACAGGCGTTGGATGAACGAAACGCGACGAACGCGAAGGAATCGTTGGCGAGGATTGTTGAAGCAATCAAACGCGTGACGCGAACATTAAAATCCGCGTAATCGCCAATTAATTATTCTTCTTGGCTTTCTTATCGGTCACCACTTCAGCCGGAAGTTTGTTGGCGGCTTCGAGGATTGATTGCGCGTCTTCATTGAGTAATTCGAAGCTCGCGATTTCGGCATCACTCTTTGCTTCGGTAGCCAGGGGCTTTAACTGGGTCATCATCGTAGTGGTTGCCTGGGCCAGTTTCCGAAGTGATTTCGCAATCAGCGGATTTCTCTCATCGCGAGCGCTGACGTCGTCGATGTTGGTGATGGCCTCGTCGAGAATCTTCGCGATGTCAGAGACGAGTTCCGCGCGCGACCCGGTTGGAAGTTCTCCCCATCGCTCCGAATCCTTCTTCAGTAGCTTCGCGTTCGCCGCCGCCGAATTATTAATGACCATCATGCGACGCTCGGCAGCTTTAATGAATACGTCGATGCGCTTGTCGAGAACCTGAGCTTCCTTCACCAGATCAACTTCCTGCTGCGTGAGATGGTCTCGCTGCTGTGCAGTGGTCTGAGTGATGAAGGCGGAGCCGGCAAATAGGCCGATTATGAAAGTCAGGAGGATGCGTCTGATCATGGCTGATTATTACTCTTAGGGGTTGGGGTCGGAGTCTCTTTGGGCTTTTCGCTGCTCTTATCGGTCTTTTGTTCGCGCACGACCGTGTGCCCGTAGAACGAATTCAGCGCCTCGGTGCGCCCGTCACGTGCAAAGTCTTCGACGTGTTTTATCCAAACAGCAAACTCAAGTGGTGTGTTACGGCGCATGGCGGTGAGTCGTGGTCCATCGGCGCGAAGTGCCAGCTCAAGACGTTTATATAGATCGCGTGTCTTGTTGTTGTCGCGTTTGACCGACTCGAGAAAAGCCAGCGCGTTTTCAATCAGGGCGTGGTACATGCCGACTTCCACGGAAGCCGCTTCGTAGTTCTCGCGTGATGTGTGCTGCTCGGCGGCAGTCAGATGTGCGCCGGCGAAAGTGATCGTGAGTTTGAGTCGTTTTGATGAATCCGTGGTTTGCTCGAGCTGCGCGCGCTCCTCTTTGACGATCATCTTGAACGGCGGTGGCGCAGTGAGCGGAGTGGGCGACGGTTGCGGAGTATTTGCCGGTTGCGGGTCCTGGGCGTTGACCGCCTGAACGCAAGCAAGCAGCAGCAATAGTGCCGGCAGTACGAGCTTGCGTTGTGTTTCGCGAGTCATGCGAAATGCGATCAGGGCTTTTTCTTCGCGCCCTCTCCTAATTGAATTTGTCGCCGAAGCGTTGGCAGTCGCAGTTTGACCTTGTCGATCTCGAGCTGATTTGTTTTCGCGTCGGCGACCGTCAGAAACTTCTCATATGATGCGAGTGCTTCCGGGTATTCTCCAAGATAATCGTGTGCGGTGGCAATAAAATAATGGGCCACGGTGATTTCGGGTTTAGTCGTCAGGATCCATTCGTATTCGGGAATGGCTTCCGGGTAACGCTTTGACTCGTACAACGCGGTCGCAAGATTTGCTCGCGCCACGTAATTGTCGGGAACAACTTTAACTACCTGGCGCAGAATGTGTGCGGCTTCGGGAAAGCGACGTGCCTGGACCAGCGCCGCTCCATAACCAAGTGCGTACTCGGGAGCGCTCGGTTGCATCTCTGCTGCTTTGCGATAGAACTCCAGCGAGCGTGCGGGATCGTCTGTGCGGTATGAAGCGCCGAGACGACCAAGCAGCATTGCATTGCGCGGATTTTTTTCGAGTAGTTTCTCGAGCGCTTTGCGAGCGATTGCTGGATCGTCGTTGTTTGCCGCTTCGATCTCTTCCGGAGTTCCAACAACTCCACTCGCGTTACCAGTGGTTTGCTGGACTTCAAGTCCTGCTGCCTTCGCCACTGCGAGCGCTTCATCCGGTTTCCCGGATTGTTGCAGTGCTTCAGCCAACCGCGACGCTATGCCCTTATCGTTTGGCTTCAACTTCGCGGCGGCTCGGAGATCCGTGATGGCGCCGTCGAAGTTCTTTTCATCTTTGAAGAGATCGGCGCGTTCCATGAGCGCCGCGACGTTTTCCGGTTCATCCGCCAGCACGTGATCGAGTGCTGTCTTTGCGGCCGGTTTATTGCCGTTAGCTCGCTCCGCGATTGCCAGGGTAACCCATGCAGAAGCTGGAGCTTCAGGATTCGCCGTTGCTCGTTTTGCGAGGTCAAGCGCTTCTTTGGAATCGCCTGCTCGCAGGCGTAAGTCCGACAGCATTCGCAACGCTACGGCATCTTTGTTGTCGACAGTCAGAGCCTGGCGGAAAAACTGTTCGGCGTCTTTGTCACGAGACTGTCGCATCAAGACGACGGCAAGTGCGGAGTAGGGAAGCGCCCAGTTTTTCTTGTAAGAGATTGCGAGACGAAGAGCTGCTTCAGCTTCGGGCAGACGTCCGAGTTGGGCGAGGGCACTGCCACGCTGGAACTCTGCTTCCGGAAACTCCGGCCGTACTTTGAGTGCCTGTTCGTAGAATCCGATCGCTTTCTCCAGCTCACCGCGCGCGTGCGCGCCCTGCCCGCGTTCGAACAAACGCACCGGATCCGTCGCGTCGTCGCCAAATGTTTCTACTGTTTGTGCAGACACGATTGAGCCCACCGAAAGCAGCACGAGGCACGCAGCGATCGGCAAAAGTCTCTTCCAGACTGAGGCGCTCAATTCATACATCGAAGAAGGATCCGGGGAGGGTTTGATGTTAGCACATTCCTTGTAGAATTCTTGCCACGGATGCCGCGGATCTGTGGCTGAGATGCTGGTTGCGTAGCAATTGATGCATAAGCTAACATGCCGTCCTCCAATGAATACAATCGCCAAGGAAGAAAGACTGCGCGAGCTCTTTCGTGAACTGGAGTCGGTAATCGTTGCTTACTCAGGCGGCGTCGACAGCAGTTACGTTGCGTATGTCGCAAATGAAGAGCTCGGTGCGCGTGCCGTCTGCATTACGGGCCAGTCGGCAAGTCTGCCTGCGTATCAACGCGCAGAGATCGATCGAGTTGTCGAGAAGTTTGGTTTTCAACACGAACTGATCGATACCGAAGAGCTGGAGAACCCGGCGTATCAGGCAAACAATTCAAACCGCTGTTTCTTTTGTAAAGACGAGTTATACAGCAAGCTCGAGTCAGTAGCGCGTACACGCGGAATCAAAAGCATTGTTGACGGTTCTACCGTTGATGATCTCGGCGACTTTCGACCTGGAAGACAGGCAGCAGCGCAACATGCTGTGCGCAGTCCACTGATCGAAGTTGGCCTGAGTAAGAGTGAAGTGCGTGAGTTGAGTCGTAAAGCCACACTGCCGACGTGGGACAAGCCTGCGAGTCCATGCCTGTCGTCACGTATTGCATACGGAACGACTGTGACGATCGAACGGCTCAGTAAAGTCGATCGCGGTGAAGAGATCTTGAGAGAGTTTGGGTTTCGAGAGTTCCGGGTGCGTCATCACGATCAACTGGTCCGACTCGAGATCGCACAAACTGAGATGGACCGTGTATTGCAGAAAGATTTGCTTGACGACCTGGCGAGGCGATTTCGTGAGTTGGGATTCAAATATGTGACGCTCGATCTCGAAGGGTTCAGAAGTGGATCGATGAATGAAGTTTTAAAGTAGGTCTTAATGGAGATGCTCCTATGGTAAGCATGTATAGCACTACTTACGTCGACGATATCCGAGAAATCAAAGAAGAGAATCCGTTTGAGTCGATGATGTCGCGATTCGACCGCGCGGCGCAGTTGCTGGATCTCGATCCGGACCTCTACGCCGTGTTGCGAGTTCCTAACCGCGAGTTGAAAGTCTACATCCCCACCAAGATGGATTCAGGACGTATTCAGGTCTTTGAAGGATATCGCGTGCAGCACAACTTCGCGCGTGGTCCAGCCAAAGGCGGGATCCGCTATGCGCCGGACGTGAGTCTCGACGAAGTCAGGGCCCTCGCCGCCTGGATGACGTGGAAATGTGCTGTCGTCAACGTGCCGTTTGGCGGAGCAAAAGGCGGGATCATCTGCGACCCGCAACAGATGTCCATGGGCGAGCTTGAGCGCATGACGCGCCGTTACGCCGCCGAACTGCTCGACTTCATTGGACCGGAGAAGGACGTGCCCGCTCCGGACATGAACACGAATGAACAGACGATGGCGTGGATTATGGACACCTACTCCATGCACGCCCGTCACACCGTTACCGCCGTCGTCACCGGCAAGCCAATCGACCTCGGTGGTTCGTCGGGCAGACGCGAAGCAACCGGTCGCGGCATACTTTTTGTTGTAAACGAAGCCATCAAGCGGTTCAAGATGACTCCGGCTGAGACCCGTGTTGTCGTGCAAGGCTCGGGAAATGTTGGCGGAATCGGCGCGGAACTACTCCATAAGACCGGTTATAAGGTTGTAGCGATATCGGACATTCATGGAGGGATTTACAACCGTAACGGTATTGATATCCCGAAAGCCCTGGAGTACCTGAAGACCACGCGGTCCTTCGAAGGCTACGAGGGTGTGGAATTTGTCAACAATCAGGAACTACTGGAGCTTGAATGTGACGTGCTGGTCCCAGCGGCGACTGAGAACCAGATTTCGTCTCATAATGCGGACCGACTGAAGTGCAAAGTGCTGGCGGAGGGTGCAAATGGTCCAACAACGGCAGCCGCTGATGAGATTTTGCACCAAAAAGGGATCTTCGTCGTTCCTGACATTCTGGCGAATGCCGGCGGCGTGACCGTCTCATATTTTGAGTGGGTCCAGGACCGCATGGGCTATTTCTGGCCCGAGGATGTGGTCAACGAAAGACTGCAGCAAAAGATGGTCGCGAGCTTCAACGATCTGTGTCGTTATGCCGATTCGCACAATGTCGATACCAGGACCGCGGCGTACATGTTGGCGATAGACCGTGTGGCCTATGACACGCGCATGAGAGGCATCTACGCGTGACCGAAAAAACATAAGTTGACCGCCGCTAAGTCATGAAAAAGGCTTGATTTCCGATTTAAGGTAGAGTATGGTCTGGCTGGATTTACGGCTCGGACCAGCGTTAAGATTTCTCAATAATTACGCAATGGTTTAAGGGACGAAATCGTTGACAAGAGGATGTTCATTTCCTATAAGAAATGAACTCAGTTCAGGAGCTACTCGGGAATAGTAATTGGCGGTTTTAGAGCACTCTCAGAAAGGCCGAAGTGCTCTGTTTACGCCGCGGTCCGAGCAGCGCCGCTGGGCCTTGCTGGTCCATTCGGTTCAAATGAATTGACAACTGTAGTTGGGGCCTCCGCGGGAGAAGGGTGTTGGTACTTGTTCCGTTCTGGCGGCACTATTACGAATTCTTATTACTCATTTCGCAGGAGGAATGCGATGAGACTCGCACATAGGGCGCTTATAG
>DATEIS010000105.1:0-2680 GCA_035278765.1 Pyrinomonadaceae bacterium
CTTCAGTGATCAGAGGTCGTTGCTGTGCGGCGCCTAAAACAGCACAGCAGACAAGCAGGGCCAGAGTGAAAAGAAGGCGCTTCATCGCGGAGGGATTCTAAGACAGGATTACAGGATTAACAAGATTTAGTTAGAATCAGTGTAATCTGTGGATAAGGAAACCAAATCTATGCGACGCGTTGCAGTCCTCTTTCTGGCGCTTGTTTGTCTCGTAATCCCTCTGAACTCGAGCCAAACGGCTCCGCAACAGACCGCAGTTCAAATCAAAGGCATTAAGGATCGCATCACGATTCGGCGTGACGAACGCGGCATCCCTTACGTCGAGGCGCAGAACGACGAGGATCTTTTCTTTGGTCAGGGCTATGCCACCGCTCAGGATCGCCTGTGGCAAATGGATTTGTTCCGTCGCACCGCGCGTGGCGAACTGGCGGAAGTTCTTGGCGCCGGACCAAACAACGTCGCAATAGATCAGGACAAGCTTCATCGCACTTACGGTTTTGCACAGACGGCTGAGGCAGAGTTTGCCAATTCGTCGCCACGAACGCGCGCGATGCTGGAAGCTTATGCGCGCGGTGTCAATGCTTACGCGTCGTCGCTCGATCCGAAGTCGATGCCATCAGAGTTTCAGATCCTGCAATATAGTTTTCGTCCCTGGACGGCTGCTGATTCGCTCGTCGTCGTTAAAATATTTTTCGAAGCGCTGTCAGACACGTGGCGCTTGGACATCATGCGGCAGGCGCTATCTGTATTACCTGCGGAAAAACGCGCCGAATTGTTGCCTGAGATTTCACCAATCGACGTGCTCGTGGCGGGGAAAGACACGCAATCCAAAGTTAAATCCGCGGCGCGAATTAAGCCCGAACGTATTTCGCCCGAAGCGCTCGCGAAACTCGCTCACAACCAGGAAATCGCGGCCACAGCATTGGATCGCATCGGGTTCCACACTGACGCACTCGCTGCAAGCAACAACTGGGTCGTGAGCGGCAAACGCACGGTCACGGGCAAACCTCTGCTTGCAAACGATCCACATTTACGACCGACAGCGCCGTCGATCTGGCACCTCGTTCACCTGAGCGCGCCGGGAGTGCGTGTTGCGGGTGTCGGCACCGCAGGACTGCCCGGCGTGATTATCGGACACAACGAGAGCATTGCCTGGGGTTTCACAAATGTTGGACCAGACGTTCAGGATCTCTATATCGAGAAATTCAATCCCGACAATCCGAAACAGTATCAAACACCTTCGGGCTGGCAGGATGCGGTAATCCGGCGTGAAGAAATCAAAGTCAGGAAAGGTATCGGTAGTTCAGAGCACAACATCGTAAATCATGACGTCACTGTTACTCGTCATGGTCCAATAATTTTCGAAGGCGACGGCAAGCGTTACGCGCTGCGATGGACGGCGTTGGATCCGAGTAAAAACAATCCCGATTCGACCATGGCGCTGAATCGCGCTCGCAACTGGAAGGAATTCAACACCGCGCTCGATTCGTTTACCGCGCCAACGCAGAACATCGTTTATGCCGACGTCGATGGCCACATCGGCTATCACGCGGCCGGTGTTGTTCCAGTCAGGAAGTCGGGCGACGGTAGTGTGCCGTATGACGGATCGACTGATGCCGGTGAATGGACCAGTTACATTCCGGTTGCGAAGTTGCCGACGCTCTTTGATCCACCGTCGGGAATCATCGTTACGGCTAACCAGCGAATTGTCGGGACCGACTATCCCTACTTTCTCACTCATTCGTGGGCGCAGCCTTATCGTGCGCGTCGCATCTTCGACCTGCTGAACGAGAAGCCCAAACTCTCGAGTGACGATTTCCGTCGTATTCTCGGCGATGTTTACGCGATAGCGGGGGTTACGTTTACAAAGGAAGCGGTGAAGTTGTTGCGACCGAAGTTGACGCCGGCGGATGAGAAGCTGCGTGCGACGCTTGATGCTTTTGAAAAGTGGGACGGACAAGTCAATGCGGAGTCTACGGTGGCGCCGATTGCGGCTCAGATGCGAATCGCTTTTCGATCGAAGATTCTGACTGCGGCGCTGGGCTCCGAGCTTGTCAGGAATTATCAGTGGAGCAACTTCGACACGACGCTCGACCGAGTTCTTACTGAACAGCGAGCGACGTGGCTGCCGAAGGAGTTTCCGAGTTATGTGGATCTACTGCGCGCCTCGTACGACGATGCGGTCAATACGCTTACCAAGAGTCTCGGCGCTGATCAAACGAAGTGGACGTGGGGCGAGATGGTCAAGGCGCGCTTTCCGCATCCGCTGGGTGGAGCGCCGTTGATTGGCGCGCAATTCACAGTTCCGCCGTTTCCGCAGAATGGAACGGGAGGGTTTATTGGCGCTACGGTGAACGTTGGGTCGAGTGTTTCGATGCGATTGATTGCGGATCCGAGCGATTGGGACAAGACGCAACAAGGCATCGCCCTCGGCGAATCCGGCTCGCCGAAGAGTCCACACTGGAGCGATCAGCTTGCCGATTGGCGCGCCGTAACCCCGCGTGAGTTTCCATTTACGCAGCCGGCAGTCTTAAAAGCCACAAAAGCGACGCTTATACTTGAACCATAGCACGTACTGTAGGGGCGGCCCTCCGTGGCCGCCCGTGGTTTTGATCGTGTTCGCCAAATCCGAGGTCATCGCTACTTGAACCCTGTGGACAAACCACGGGCGGCCACGGAG
>DATEIS010000106.1:0-8031 GCA_035278765.1 Pyrinomonadaceae bacterium
GCATTAAGAAGCGCGAACCGTTCCGGCCGTTTGCTCCTTCGATTCTCGAAGAGCGTGTGGGCGATTATTTCGAACAGACACATCCGGCGCCGACAATGTTGATGGTCTACCAGATCAGAAACGAACGACGAAATGAAATTCCCGCAGTGACACACATCGACGGCTCCGGTCGTTTGCAGACTGTTTCGCGCACGCTGAACGAGCGTTATTATCAGTTAATCGCAGACTTCGCTGAGATAACTGCGGTGCCAGTGATTCTCAACACGTCGTTCAACGAAAACGAGCCGATTGTTTGCACGCCGCAAGAGGCGATCGAGTGTTTTAGAAAGACGAAGATGGATGTGCTGTATCTTGGAAATTTTGCGGTGCGAAGAAAGGATTAGCGGATGCGGATTCTAGTCACAGGGGGTGCGGGATTCATTGGCTCGCATCTTTGCGAGCGGCTCGTCGGTGAAGGCAACGAAGTGCTTTGCCTCGACAATTTCTTCACCGGCCGGCGCGAGAACATCTTTCATCTACTCGACAACCCGCGCTTTGAGCTGATCCGTCACGACGTCACCGAACCGATACTTCTTGAGGTGGATCAGATCTACAACCTCGCGTGTCCCGCATCGCCCGTTCACTACCAGTACAACGCAGTCAAGACAGTCAAGACCAACGTGATGGGCGCGATCAACATGCTCGGCCTCGCCAAACGCGTGCGCGCGCGTATTCTCCAGGCCTCGACTTCCGAAGTGTACGGCGATCCACTGGTCCATCCGCAAACAGAAGATTACTGGGGCAACGTCAATCCGATCGGCATTCGTTCCTGTTATGACGAAGGCAAGCGCATCGCCGAGACTCTGATGACCGACTATCACCGGCAAAACAACGTTGACATTCGCATCGCGCGTATCTTCAACACGTATGGACCACGAATGCTGGAAGACGACGGTCGTGTAGTTTCGAACTTCATCGTTCAGGCTCTGCGCGGCGAGCCGCTGACGCTCTACGGCGAAGGCCAGCAGACACGTTCATTCTGTTACGTTGATGATCTGGTTGAAGGATTGATTCGGCTCATGAATGTCGACGGTGTACACGAGCCAGTGAATCTCGGTAATCCGGGTGAGTTTACGATCATGCAACTGGCGGAAGAGGTCGTGAAGGTCTGTGACTCGAGATCAGGATTTACCCATCTGCCGTTGCCCGCCGACGATCCGCGACAACGCAAACCCGACATCGGAAAAGCGCGATCGTTGCTTGACTGGAACCCGACAATTCCATTGCGCGAAGGTCTGAAGAAAACAGTTGAGGACTTCAAGGCAAGAGTCAACGTTTAGTTGAGAATCCTGCTCCTCAATCAGTGTTTCTACCCGGATGTGGTTTCTACGGCACAACACCTCACCGATCTCGCCACGACTCTCGCTGCACGCGGACACGCGGTAACCGTCATCGCCAGCGATCGCGGGTATGACAATCCGGCTATTCGTTTCAAACATCGTGAGCGTTGGAATGGGATCGACATCATTCGAATACCGAATGCGTCTTTTGGAAAGAGCAGCAAATGGCGTCGCGTTCTAAACTTTGCCAGTTTTATGCTGCTGTGTTCGCTGCGTCTGCTGCTTCTGCGTCGATTTGACGTCGTCGTTGCACTGACATCACCGCCACTAATTTCATTTCTGGCGGCACTCTTCGTGAAACTCAAAGGCGGCAGCTTTTGCTTTTGGGTGATGGACCTCAACCCGGATGAGGCGATTGCGGCCGGCTGGCTCGAACAGGATTCAGCAACGAGTCGAATCCTGCAGCGGATGTTGAATTACAGCCTGAGGGTCGCATCGCGCACGGTTGTGCTCGATCGTTTCATGAAGGAACGAGTGGTTAGCAAAGGTGTCGATGCAGTGCGCGTAGCGATCGTGCCACCGTGGTCACATGACGATCACGTTATTTACTCTGTCGCGGGAAGGGAAGAGTTTCGGCAGCAACACGGGTTGTCTGAAAAGTTTGTGGTGATGTACTCCGGCAACCACAGCCCGTGTCATCCGCTCGATACCCTCCTCGATGCTGCTCGCGTTCTTCCGGAAATCGTCTTTTGTTTTGTTGGTGGCGGCAGTGAACAGGCAAAGGTGCGCAATGCTGGTTTGAGCAACGTGAAGTGCTTGCCGTATCAGCCGCTGAACGAACTCTCAAATTCTCTGTCGGCGGCTGATCTCCATGTTGTGGTGATGGGTGACAAGTTCGTCGGGATTGTTCACCCGTGCAAGGTCTACAACATTCTCTCGATTGGTGCTCCGGTTCTGTATATCGGTCCGGAGCAGAGTCACGTCACTGACATTGCATCGCAGCATGGCCAGTTCTTTCTCGCGCGCCATGGTGATGTTGATGCGGTCGTCAAAGCAATTCCGCAGGCAATGCAACATAAGCGCTCGCGGCCGGTGATGTCTTTTTCAAAACAGACTCTCCTGCCGGAACTGATCGCTGTAATCGAGTTGGGACAGGATTTACCAGAGGTCTCAGGATTAACCCCATCGCCCGGGAGGTAATCACCTTTGAAAACATATTTCGCCCTGTTTTCAATTGCGACTGTAGCTTCATTAATAACCACGCCCCTCATCCGCCGGTTCTGTGAACGATACAAGTTACTCGACGTGCCGCTCGACGGCCGGCGCATTCATCGTCGAGCAGTGCCACGTCTCGGTGGCGTTGCACTCTATCTTTCGTGTCTCGCCGCGCTCTCAGTGCTGCCGTTTGTAGACAACCTGCTCACGCAAACACTCAGCGGCTTCAAATCAGAGTTCCTCACGTTATTCGTGCCGGCAACGCTCGTGTTGCTGCTCGGCGCGTACGACGATTTGCGTGGCACGAACGCAACCGTAAAGTTTATCGGGCTCGGGCTCATCGCCACGTTGTTTTATGCGATGGGTGGTCGCATCGATGCGCTTTCGATTCCGCTTGTCGGCTCAGTGCAGTTACCCACGACTGTGTCGTTTATCGTCACGGTTGTTTGGCTTGTCGGCATTGCGAACGCATTCAACTTGATTGATGGGTTAGACGGGCTGGCATCAGGCGCGGCGTTGTTCTCATCGCTAGTCATACTTGGTGTTTCGGTATCTGGTGATCGATCGTTGACGATTGTTGTGGCGCTCGTGTTGTGTGGAGCGCTTGCTGGATTCCTTCGTTACAACTTCAATCCCGCGTCGATCTTTCTTGGTGATTCCGGATCGCTCTTCACCGGCTTTCTCCTCGCGGCTTTGTCGGTGTTGGGAACGCAGAAGGCAACGACCGCAGTTGCGATCGTTGTGCCGATTCTCGCGTTCGGTTTTCCGGTTGTCGATACCGCGATGACGATGGCACGGCGGTTAGTGAGTCGTAAGCCTGTATTTCAGGGCGACAGCGAGCATATTCATCACATGCTGCTCGCGCGCGGTTGGTCGCAACGGCGAGCCGCGCTCGTGCTCTACGGCGTTTGCGCGTTGTTTGGACTCGTGGCGCTGATCTTTCCCGTGACCGGATCGAAGCTGACGGGCTTCATGTTGTTTGTAATTTCAGTGGCGGTGATCATCGCCGTGGGCCATCTTCGTTATCACGAGGTTGATGAAATACGTGCGGGCGTTAAGCGCACGGTTGGTGATCGTCGTTTGCGCGTGGCGAACAACATCAGAGTCAGGCGCTCGGCGTTGGCATTAACGAAGGCTTCAGATTTGCACGAGATGTTTGAGGCGACGCGACACTTGCTCGACTTTGGCGAATTCAGTTTCGCAAATGCGCAGGTGGGCCAGGCTGGTCGCGCCGATATGAATGAGCGGGCCTTTCATGCGAGTTTGCAGCGTCATCCGAAACAGGTGCTCGAGTTTCGGAATGGGCGTGTGTTCTGGTCTTGGTCTGAAAAGTCAGAGGATCTACCGTCGCGCTCGGATTGGTGCATACGTTTGCCGCTCGTGAAAGATGGTGTGGAGTGGGGTTGGCTGAATTTCTATCGCAGCGCTGCTAGCGAGCCGTTGCTGGTGGATACAAATTATCTGGCTGATTTGTTTCGGCGTGAGTTTACCGATGCCACCGCAAGGATTCTCGCACTGCATGAAGAGCCGCTGGCTGCGGCGGCGATGGCTATGACTGCTGAAAGCGCGCGCTAACAATTGTTAAGTAAGCTGATATTTGTAGCGCTCGTCGGTTTGATCGTTGTCGCGCCAATTCCGTATGGCACGGTCGAGCCATGGTGGAAAGCGGCGTTTATTTGTGCGGTCTTCGTGATTTGCATCATCGCGCTCATCGAGTCTCTAAAGAACCGAATCGAACGAATAGAAGGAGCTTCGATACTACTGCCTATGCTGGCATTGTCGCTGCTGGCATTCCTGCAAACACTCTCGCTCGGCTCGCACACAGAAGCTAATCTATCGGTTTGGAACACCATCAGCGCCGATCCTTATCAAACGCGCTTCTTCGCGTTGCAAGTGCTCGCGCTCACGGCATTTCTCGCGTTGCTCTATCGCTATGCCAGCACGGAGCGTCGCGTTCGGGTATTGATCTACACAGTGCTCGCGATTGCGGTTGCCAGCGCTGTCTTTGGGATTCTGCGACAAACGACACAACAAGAAACCGGATTCCTTCTTCCGCTGCTAAAGAAGAACCAGGGTTATGGTCAGTTCATCAATAAGAACCATTTCGCGTTTCTGATGGAAATGGCATTTGGGCTCGGCCTCGGAATAATTCTTGGCGGCGGAGTCGCAAGAGAGCGTCTGATGATTTACGTTGCGCTCCTGCTGCCGATTTGGACCGCACTCGTGCTAGCGAATTCGCGTGGCGGAATCCTGGCGATGCTCGCGCAGGTTGTAGTTGCGGTGCTGCTGTTAATTAGTTTTCGAGGTTTGTCGAACGATTATCAGCTCCCGAAAATCGCTCAATCAGCAACGCTGCGAGCCGTGCTGCTCGTAGTCCTGGTTGCCGGCGTTTTGTTTGGAACGTTTTGGGTTGGCGGAGATCGACTTGCAACCAACTTCGAGAACGCGACCGGCGAGTTCACTTCTCCTACGACTAGCGCGGGCGCCAGTAGAAATGAGATCTGGCGTGCGACATTGAAGATGTTTGCCGCGCATCCGATTGTAGGCGTGGGCCTGGGTGGATACTGGATTGGTATCACTGCGTATCACGACGCCTCGGGATTGATGACACCGCAGGAAGCTCACAACGATTATCTCGAACTACTCTCTAGCGGTGGCATGATCGGGCTTGCCATAGGTGTCTGGTTCGCCGTGGCTGTTGTTCGCAAAATCCGTCAGAACCTCCTGGTCGATACCGGATACAAACGTGCCATGCGACTCGGAGCTATTCTCGGAATTACTGGCGTTGCGGCACATAGTCTCGTAGATTTTGGTTTGCACATAATGACGAACGCGATCGCGTTCATAGTTCTTATCATGATCGCAACTTCAAGAATTGATGCTCAAAGCTAGAACAACATTTGCAGTCGTAGTCGTCCTGATGATTAGTGTTTCGCTTCGTGCCCTGCCTGTGCAGGACATCGGCGGCTCACTTGCATTTCAGGGACAGGACATCATTGGCGGCGCCGCAATTATTTTTAAGGCGCCGAAGCGAGTTAAAGATTTGACCGGTGGCGCTGCGGCAATGATGGCAAGCAGGCGTCCGCAGCGAACCGGACGTTCCTCTGACGTTGCCCGAAACAATCCTGCCGACAGACGTACAACTACAACAACAACTACTACCACCACAACAACGACCGCAACAGCAAGCGAGCGTGCGGAAACGTTCAAGACTCAGGGCGACAGGTATTACGATGCAGGCCAGTTTGCACAAGCACTCGAAGCCTATCAAAACGCACTCAAGCTAGCGCCTCAGGACGCGGAGGCACAGGGCGCACTCGGTGATACATACCTCACGCTCAATCGATTAGCCGAAGCCGCGAGTGCGTACGAGAAGACAGTTCAACTGCAACCGGATAACGCCGCTGCCTACAGCAACCTCGGCTATACCTACGACAAACTCGGAAGAGTCTCCGATTCGATCACGGCAATCCGAAACGCGGTGCGGTTGAAGTCAGACGACGACGTTGCCTTCAACAATCTCGGCGCCAGCTTGTACAAAGCCGGCCGCTACCAGGAGGCGCTCGAAGCTTTCAACAACGCGGTCCGGCTCAACCCTAACGACGCTGATGCGTTGAACAATCTCGGCGCAGCGCAATATGCACTCGAACAGTATGAGCGGGCACGCGACAGTTTTCAGAGAGCAGTTAACGCGAAAGCCACGTCGGCTGATGCACACTACAATCTCGGCAACGCGCTTTACATGACTGGGCGGCATCGCGAAGCAGCGACAGCTTATCGCAAGGCGATTGAGTTGAACCCGAGCTACGTTGAGGCGCGAACAAATCTCGGGAGTTTGTTGATCTCACTCGGCGATCTGCAAACTGCGACTTCAGAACTCCAGCAGTCGATCAGACTTCGTCCCGGCAATCCTGTTGCTTACAACAATCTTGGTTACGCGTACGTGAAGATCGGCGAGACTTTGGATCGCACGGCCGCAACACAGTTTCTGCGTCAAGCCGTCGACGCATACAAA
This sequence comes from Pyrinomonadaceae bacterium, assembly GCA_035278765.1. Lineage (GTDB taxonomy): Bacteria > Acidobacteriota > Blastocatellia > Pyrinomonadales > Pyrinomonadaceae > PSRF01. The sequence continues at coordinate 6,550 of DATEIS010000106.1, forward strand.
GAGGCGCTGCGGCTAAAACCGGATTATGTGAAGGCGCTGAACAATCTCGGTGCGGCATATAACAAGCTAGGGCAGTATCAGGAGGCCGCGGATGTACTGGCGCGAGCGACACGTGCCAAGCCCGACTTTGCCGAAGCGCACTACAATCTCGGCACCGCGTTTTATAACCGCAATCAGTTCAAGGAAGCGATTGCGGAGTTTCAGCAGGCCGTCCGCGTCAAGCAGGACTATGGCGACGCATACAACAGTCTCGGCACTGCGTTGTATCGAGATTCACAGTTTGAGCCGGCCATCGAAGCATATAAGAAGACGCTGTCACTAAAGCCTTCGAACGCTGAGACCAACAACAATCTCGGCACGGTTTACTTTAGAACCAAACGTTACAAGGAAGCTGCCGCGTCGTTTAAAGAATCCGTAAGACTCAAGCCGGATTACAGTGAAGCACATTTCAATCTCGCGCTTGCGTACATCGCTCTGAACGATAAGAAAGGCGCTCTCGACCAGTACAACCGGTTGAAGAAGTTGGATCCGAAACTTGCGGATGAGTTTTTTCAGAAGTACATGAAGAAGTAATCCGCAGATTACACAGATTTTTTTATTGTAATCTGTGTAATCTGTGGATAAACTTACCGGAACAAGCGGGGGCCGTGGTCTACGTTTCTGAGAAGGGACACTTTAGATGAACCCAAAACGACGGAATGGTTCGAGAGTGATTGCGGTCTTACTACTTTTCGCAGTCGCACAGATTGGTCTTCAAGTTGGTCTCGCTGAGCCCAACACGACAACCAACCCAACCGCAATTCCGCAGCAGTTCGTCGCGAGATTGACGACGAGAAACAATCAGCCGATCACCGTTAATGGTCTGAGCGCGAATACAGGCGCTTCGATTCTAACGGGAGCGACGATTGAGACTGGCGCCGATCAATCGGCTACCGTCAACCTTGGACCACTTGGTCAACTCGATATCGCGCCCAACACGAAACTCGTCTTGACGTATGACGAGAATGGAAACGTGAAGGCTGTGATCATTTATGGTTGCGCGATCCTGACGGCGAAGAAGAAGACGACGGGTGAAGTCGCAACCGAGCAGGGATCGGCAGGTAAGACGGATCCGGCAGCCGGTGGTATTCTCGACATTTGCTTCCCGCAAGGCGCGACTGCTCCGCAAGTTGGACAGGGCGCTGCGGCGGCCGCAGGTGCTGGAGTTGGTGGTGGAGTGCCAGCAGGTGCAGCAGCGGCTGGTGGTGGCGGACTTTTTGGATTGGGCGTGCCGGCGACGATAGCGATCTTTAGTGGCATTGGCGCCGCGGCTCTGACACCGTTGTTCTTCCAGGACAACCCCAGCGGCGCAAATCCGTAAGAAGTCTCTCAAGATTCTCTCAAAGGCGTGACCTCATTCGGGGTCACGCTTTTTATTTGCTTCAGATCCTGTGGTACGTACTGTAGGGGCGGCCCTCCGTGGCCGCCCGTGGTTTAGTAACG
>DATEIS010000107.1:0-4063 GCA_035278765.1 Pyrinomonadaceae bacterium
GATTAGGTGACTCCGTTGACAGAGAACTGCCCGGAGCAACGACTCACTCCTATCGACTGGAACTATCCGCGGACCAATTCTTTCGCATAAAAGTCGAACAATTGGGCGCGGACGTAGTGCTATCCATCAAAGCGCCTGACGGCACTAAGTCTCCGGAAATTGATCGTCCCAACGGCACTCGCGGCCAAGAGTGGATGTCCTGGATTGCTCGGGCCTCAGGCCCTTACGTGTTGCAGGAGGGACGCGGTAGATACCGCCTCAGGGTTGAACTATCCATCCGTTTGCCCCAGACGACTTATTGCGGATTACGGCCGAACAGCAGTATCCGAGAGTGAAACTCTGCGCGACCTGGAAAAGGGTTCAGCCTGCAAACGATTGGTGAGAACCAGGAGGCCATTAACGATCTCAACCGGACGCTTACGTTATTCCGCGACGACGATTACAGTCGTGCATTTACAAGTGCAGCCTTAGGCTGGCCATTGATGTACCTCGCTGACTATGAAGGTGCCATGAAGACCTTCAATCTGGCCTCACAACTCCATTACGCTTTGGGGCGGGACGATAGCTGAGTCAAGTGAGATAGACCAGCAGGCCGGACGCTCAGATCCGGCCCTTTGGTTCAGTTAGAAACAATCTGTTTTATCATCACCGTGTTACGGGAATGACTGGTAACGAGGCGAGCAAAACAGTTGCACCTCAATCCTCAAAAACAAAATGGCACTTCAAAGACATAGTTACTAGAGAATGCTTATGGGCCAAAGCGGGTAACGCCAAGGCCGATCTCGAGACTCGTTGAACCGTACTTCCACCGTCTTCACGCTAGCGCTCAGGAGGAAATAGTAATGAGAAATATCAAAGACTCTTCAATGGGAGTTTCTTCTTTTCGGATACACGCCGTTTTGAGGAATTGCTTACTATTGGTTTTTCTTCCAATATTATTGAATTTCGGGACATGCACTCCACGCGAGGAAAGAGCTCTCGATGACCTCAATCGACGTGGTGTAATTGTTACCTACACCTTGACTCATCAGTGCGGCACATTAGCGGTAGCTGGTAATCCCAACGTGCCAGGGCCGGTGACTCACCAGGCTGGGCCTTTTGCTGTTTATACGATCGATACAATCGACAATCAGCGCCCGGAAGCTGTTGTATTCGATTTCGAGGCCAGCAAGCTGTTTCTACGGTCCAGTGCTACCAGCCGAGCTACTAATCCGCCGCGAACAGGGGGCGGCACTCGCATTGCACCAGGGACAATGTGGTCAACTGGTGGACGGGTGATCATCAGAATCGACCCGCCCAGCGGCGCTTTCCCAAATCCGATCTCTGGCCTGAGCTATGAGTTATTAGCCGGTAATCCGCCAGTTTTTATATTCGGTAGAGCAGCGCCAGGAGGTATCGTTCGACAAGATACTTGTCTTATGAACGCCTTACCTTCTCTTGCCGATCTTCCGTAGATACTCGGACAGGTGCGAGCATAAAGGTATGACCCGCGTTGAGGACTATTAATATTCCGAGTTGGGCGTACTATTGCGTCAGGCGGTAGTGCTGTTCTTGCTTGCAATGGTGTTGTTGCTGGTCGAGTTTGGCGCGCGTCTTTCCCTTGACGACAAACGCTTGAGGGTCGAGCAGTACTAAAACGACTGCGACAATCCGCGTCGCCGAAATGCGTGCGATGATTACTACATCCACGGGCACCTAACGCGCGATGCCGTTGCGGGGCTACACGCGTATTTAGCGGATTCTCGACCCCGCAAACATTGAGATCCTGCAAACACGGCTCTCAATATCTTGACGTTCAGGTCCACTGACGATTTCCTTTATGGGGCCGCGTCAAACGGTTGACTTTTAACCCAAAACATAAATAATTTTTAGCGATTCGTTCAAAGGCCGACCCCGAGTCTCTGCGTCCTGTACCCTTTATTGACTATAACACCCAGGTATTGTCTATGAAATCAACCATTCTTGTAACAGTAATCGTGGGTTCCTTTATAGCTGTATCAGGCCAACAGAACGTCAGCCGGTTCGGAGTGATTGAGATTAAGGACAATGAGGAAGGCAGGCATAAGTTACTGCTAAACGGCAAAGAAATAGTTCAATACAAAGGGCAATCAATTGAAATAGCTCGTGTTAAAGGGAGGCGGTCGAGACTATCTTATCGTTGGCAATTATTCAGGCGGAATCGCTTGCCCGGTTCAACTTGTTATCGTTGAGATATACAAACCCGGAGATCACAAGGTTAGTGAGGAGTTCGGCACTTGTACAGACCTATTCAAAGTTCGACTTGTCAACGACCGAGTAATGGTGGAGATGCGCCAGTACACGGCGCATCCGGATGTTTTTCCAAAAAAGGAATTGAGAGAACGTGATCGAACGAAGGTTGTGTATACATGGTACAAAGGTAAGTTGTCGGAAAAGGAAATGCTACGCTAATACGATCGAGATGCTTAATTCACGGTGCGAACTCGCCGAATTTCGGCTTAGCTCGGCTTACCCTCCGATAGGTGCCTGATGCGATCACGTTGACGCCAAAACATGGCCCTTCCTGTTCTACGATTAGCTTGCCCTTAGAAAATTGCATTGTGACCTTACACTCTTGATCAGGATCAAGCTCTGTATTATCCGGTCTGAAAATGGCTGTATCGCCTTCGATCCGAGCAATGCCGCTACCAGAGCTATCTTGCATTCCGAGTGGATTTTTGTACTGGTACGTGCCTACAAACTCCACCTTCAGTTTCTGTTGGCCCAAAGCCCAGATTCTGAAAATGTTGTTTCTATACTTCCCTCCATACTGCCACGTACCATTAACTTGTCCTGCCGTGACTATCCTTTCAGCGTTGGAACCAGGTACAGGCGACTGTGCCACAATAGCGGATGCCGTAATGAGGCATAGTAAAAGGCTAAGACAAAGCTTTTTCATTTCTCGAGTCCGTTTCAGAATTCGGCGGGAGCTTTTCGCGATACCGATGAATCTTCGCCAGCAGTTCCTCGGCTGTCATTGGCAACATACTTCCTGGAATGGCGAATGGCGCTGCCGTTGAGGCTGACTTTAGCATCCTGAAGAAGAATCTCTTTATGGGTGATTGACGAGCAATGATGACATCACTGTCAAAGGGAATGATACCGAGCATTGGTTGATCGACGACTCGATAGACAAACATGGTCTTGATTTCGTGCCAGTGAATAAAGCCTGCACTAAAGATCGATGCATTATCGAGAATACCTTCTCGGTTGATTATCACGGCAGGGCTGGGTCTCAGAAGTCGAAAGCATATATAGATTAAGACGACACCGACCATAGGAGCGCCGATAAAGCAGGCACCGGGTACGAGTGACTTAAACGGCGCTCGGCCCTCGGGTAGACCGTAGATAAAGAAATGAACACAGAAAGCTTCAAAAACCAAGCAACCTATGGCCACTCCTACAAGCTTGATCTTATTAGCAAAGATAACGATGTCTTCCATGGCTCTATTGTTTCTCTCGATTAGCAGCGAGGATCTCGTTAACCCATTTTGTAGTGAATTGCTTCACTTCAATAACCGTGGGTTTAAGTTCAGTTGTCATGGCCTCGCCGAGCTTGACTAACGAACTCTTGGCCTGTTGATTGTGCGGAGTTTATGACGGTGACGCAGACGACCATGGTCGCGGCGAGGAATAACATGGACCTACGAGGTTGCATTGCTTCAGACCTTTCGGTGTTTGAATGCCAGGTAAAAGCTCAGGGAATGATTGAGTATGAGGTTCATAAAAGAGAGGTGAAATATCTCGTTAAGGACGCGCCTTTTTAACATTGACTTGAAAGGCTGTCAATGTGGCCCACTTGTTCCAGAAAACAGACAGTAGATTCTCCTGGCAGGGCAGCCAAGAAAAAGTTGCGAAGATTGTCCAGTGTGGGGAGCAGTTATCCCTAAAATAAAACTGAAGCAAAGGCCACTTGCGAAAGTGGCCTTGATTTTTGTGAGATCAACTCTGAGGTCGTGGCTTCTGTAAGAAACTAAGTCTCACTCGTTCTGGAATTAAGCTAAATTCTTGCCAAATCGATCGCGGAAATGATCAAGATGCCTCT
>DATEIS010000108.1:0-4122 GCA_035278765.1 Pyrinomonadaceae bacterium
TACTGAAATACTTGTCCGATTCTGCCCGGTGTTGAGGCGTATATCGACATCTTTCTCCCCAAACTTCTTTATGAGTTCAGCGCGAACTTTCGCCAGAGCGCCCAGTGTGTTGCCAATATCTTTGGCCTTATTACAGCCCGAGGCAAGCAGGCAACTCGTCAGCAATATCCAGAGTGCGTATCTATACAGGGCGCGCATTGGGATGAACATCTCCTGAGGCTTGAGGACGTTTTGTTCCAGGATAGTTTCAAAGCAGACTCTAGGCTATTGGACCAAAGACAGTCAATAATTTTGTCTTAACGGCGGGTTGTATAGACCGACTTATCTGTTGCCTCAAAACGGGTTTATTAGTCGGCTTAGCCTTACAGTCGGGAGGCGTGCTTGGAGAAGGTCAGTACCTTACGCGATAGCGTAGGGTGCGCCCTGATGGCATTAAAAATTCCCCAGAATTTGATTGCGAGATTAACCCGACGCTACCGCGTCCGGTACTGACCTCTTCCAAGATGGATCCAGAGACTTTTGAGCAAAGCCCTATTAGTCAGTAAATCCTCCTTGATTCAGGTGCTAAATATTGTTTAATCTTCGTATCAGGAGCCGGTAAATGGCTTCGCTCACACTGCCGAGAAGCTCGCCTGGAGATGATTCAATGAAAATTGGTACGAAGACACAAATCCCGAATATGGTCGTCTACCTTGCAGTTTACGCGGTCCTATTCGGCATTAGCGGTTGGTTATTGGTCTTTCATGAGGAAAATCCTACTAATTGGGTCCTTTATGTAGGCATGGCGTATTCGCTCTTAGCCGCCCTGGTGAAATTCGCCTTACACTTGCGCAAAAGACGCCACCACCCCGCATAAGTCGAAATTGATTCTTGGATCGGGTCAGTACAGGGAGCGGTAGCGACCTGCTCAAACCACATTTAGGCAGAGCCGATCGCGCGTTTGAGCAGGCGGGCGAGTCGAAAAAGGAAATGCCCGCTACTGTTGGCCATCATCCGGTCGGCGTAATTCTCGGCGTCCGCTTCTTGCTCCGGGTCTTGGCCGAATGTGTGCCGATGAACATGGTGACCAATTTCATGGTACAGGGTGGTCTCGATTATGAAGTTGTTCAACCATGACATTGGACTCCATCGAGGAGAAGGATTATCCCACGCCAGATTTATGCAAAACAGAACCGGTGCGTAACTTCCTAATGCGTCCAAGTCCTGCTTTGGAAGAACATAGATGCGCTCAATCTGGTCCAAGTCTTCACCTGGCACAGGTCTCAACCACTGTTCCAGTCTTCGCTTAACGTTCTGTCTTGTCACAAGCCTCTTGTGCTCGAATATTTTGAATCCACGAACATCGTAACGAATGAAGTCTTGAAGCTGGAAACTACCTATTGACTCCAGGACATGCGCCACAACCGGACTGCAACCATTACGCACGAGCTCAATCCTGATCTTCTCCGACTCCGATTCATCCAAGTCATGAATGAGAGTGACGAGGCCAGCTAAATAGCGAATCTCATTCGGATAGTTAATGTTGGCCCACTCAGTCTTGAATATAGCCTCACGAATCTGCGGAACCGCCGCTCGCCCTACTGCAAAGAGCGCCTTATACGCTTTATACATCTCAGTCACGTCATCTTGAGTCAACCCTCTGATAAGGGTCTTCAAGCTCCGGCTGATGTCTTGCTCCGCAACGTTCATCAGTGCGAATCGTACAAAAAAATTGAGGCCACGTCTCCGTGGCCTCTTTCCGAATCATTTAAGGAATTATGCCCCACCGTGGACACTCCGTCTCCCCAAAAAGGCCCACGATGTTTCCTCAAACGACCGGCGAAACTAAATCGCGAAGCGATGCAGAACAAGCCTTCTTAAAATTCTATGGTGAGAGCCTCCCCGGTATTGACGATTTGTCGTAGCACACCATGTAACTGACTACATGAAACCGCGATGGACCCAATCTAATCCCGGGTTCTGTTTGCCGCATTAGAATTGTGATTTCCGGTGAGTTTATGGGACGGATATGAGTTTAGTGGGATGAACGGGCCAACGTTAGTGTTTGTTCAGTTGCTCGTTCAATCGTTCGCGATACCGTCGACTCATTATGAGTCGCGTGCCATCGCGCATGATGACAACGTACTCACCTTTAGTCCACGGTTGCACTTCTTTAACACGGTCGAGGTTGACGATTGTCGAGCGATGTATACGCATAAATCTATCAGCGTTAAGTTTCGCTTCCATTCCGGTCATCGTTTCGCGCATCAAGTGAGAATCACGGCCCACCTGGAGGCGCACATAATTTCCAACGGCACGCATCCAGTCAATTTCTTCGACTCTTAGAAAGACTACACGGCCGCCGGATTTGATAATAAAGCGATCAGGTAGTTCCTGTTCACGTCGCAAATCACCCAACAATGACAGAAGCTGATTGTTGACGTTGCCATTTCGCAGACCCCTGATCATCGCCTTGGCCCGTTCCAGAGTTTTTTGAAATCGGCTCCGGTCAAAGGGCTTTAGTAGATAGTCGAGAGCGTTTACCTCGAAGGCTTTCAACGCATACTGGTCGTAAGCGGTTACGAAGATCACGGTGGGCATTCGTTCAGAGTCGATAGTTTTGATCACTTCAAAACCATCCATCGCGGGCATTTGGACATCGAGGAAAACGAGGTCGGGATTCAGCTCGTTAATGGAAGTAACTGCTTTGTATCCATCGGAGCATTCGCCAATCACGTCAACGGTGGCATCGTGCGCCAGCAAACTCTTGATTCTTCTGCGGGCGAGCGGTTCATCATCGACGATCAGGGCTCGAATTTTCGTTAGGTCAGCGTCACGCATAGACTTTTGAGCTGCCGGATACGGTCCTAAACGGGATGCTTAGACTGACGATTAGTCCGCCACCAGCAGCATGACAAAATTTGAGGCCATGTTCATCGCCGTAAAGATTACTAACGCGAGCACGTGTGTTGGTCAACCCCACACGTTCTTTCAGTGGCGCATCACCAGAGAGTCCTGGACCATCATCCTCCACCTCGAGACGCAATAGTGAGTTATCGCGCCACGCCTTAATCTTGATGCAGCCGCCTTCGGGCCGCGGCGCTACGCCATGCCGAACCGAATTCTCAACGAGGGGCTGCAAGATCATACTCGGTACTAACCCATCAAGCGTTTCAGGCTCAATTGTGATTTCGACTTTGAGACGGTCTTGAAAACGCGTTTGTTCGATGTCGAGATAGTGCTTGAGAAACTCAAGTTCCTTCTTGAACGGAACTTCCTGTAGACCTGCGGTCTCGAGAGTCATTCGCAAAAGATCGCCTAACCGAGAGACCATTTCGTCGGCTTCGTCGGGGGATTCCCGTATCAGGGCTGAGATCGCATTCAGCGTGTTAAAGAGGAAATGAGGATGAAGCTGCATCTTCAAGACCTGAAGCTGCGATTGAGCCAACTGCGCCTCAAGTTGGGAAGCTCGCAGCTCACGTTCCTGGAGCTTCCGGTAGTAATCAAGAGCATGTTCTATAACGATTATTCCCCAATAGAACATTACGTTCGAGGGAGTAAAGTTGAGGACCAATAAAAAATACCTGTTCGAAAATGGTGTTAGTTGTGGGTACACGCCGAACGGAATGGAAATAATAGTAAAGAGGAGGATATGAAACAGCACTAAGACGATGCACGCCAGAAAATGGACAGTCAGTCTTTTGAATCGTTGCCCGCCCTCAATACGAAAGGACTTACTCAACCAGATAGCCACAGGCGTTAAGGCAAGCCAGATATAACTAAAGATGAGTTCTGCGAGGACACTCTGCCAGCCCTCCGCCGCTCGGTTTTGCCTGATCGCCTGAATCATTTGCGGACTGCTGAATAAGAGTGCAAGAAAGGTCCAGCAACCGAAGATCAGTGCCCATTTGCTGAGGGTCTGACGTCTGGTCGAAGTGGTTGGCATACGAGTGTAGATGTCTCAGCTGAGAGTTTTAAAAACAGTTCTGGCCATCCAGCCTTCAAACCGCTGGGTTTGAAGCCGAAGGCCATGACCAGAATCTTAAGTCAAATTTACCTTTTGCGTATGTAAGGTACAGCTGAATTGTGATTTTCCGTAGTTTCCAGGGAGGAACAACGGAGTTTGTGGGTTAAGGAGATGTC
>DATEIS010000109.1:0-12748 GCA_035278765.1 Pyrinomonadaceae bacterium
GTAGGGGCGGCCCTCCGTGGCCGCCCGTGGTTTTGATCGTGTTCGCCAAATCCGAGATTGTCGATTCTTGAATCCGTATACAAACCACGGGCGGCCACGGAGGGCCGCCCCTACAGTACGTTCTTTACTCCGCTCGTAAAGCGGAGATTGGATCGACGGAGGCGGCGCGGCGGGCGGGAAGAAAGCTTGCCAGTAATGCAGATGCTGCCAGGACAAGCGCTACCCCGACAAGCGTCGTGATATCCCACGGCGGCGTTCCAAACAGCAACTTCCGCATAAACGACGCAACCAGAATCGCACATCCACTCCCGATCACAATCCCCGCAAGCGCCAACACACCCGCTTCCCTGAGTATAAGTCGATAAACCATCCCACGCTGCGCACCAAGCGCGATCCGCACCCCAATCTCCCGCGTCCGCTGACTCACCGAATACGCAATCACTCCGTACAACCCAACAACTCCAAGCAACAACGCCACCGCCGCAAACCCGCCAACCAGCCACGCCGACGATCGGCGCAAGTAAACAGTAGGCGCCTCATTCACTCTCGCCGTCATCGTTGTCTGACGCGAAATCGTAATCCTCGAATCAACCCTGCGAATCGCATCGGCAACCGTTGGTATAAGCGCCTGCTCTACCTGGCTGGTCCGAACGATGATCGAAAAGTTGTTATCAGGTTCTTGGTTGAACGGATAGTAATAGGCAGGCCAAATCTCAGAATCCAACGGCGCCTCCCTGATATCATCGACGACGCCCACGATCTCCTTTATCGAATTTGGAGTCATGTTGTGGTCGCCAAATCGCTGACCAATTGGATCTTCACCAGGAAAATATTTATTCGCTAGCGTTTGATTGATGACGACGACCTTCGGCTTGGTCAAGTCTTCCGCATCGGTGAATGTTCGGCCACGCAAGAGTTTTGCTTGCAGGGTGGTGAAATAGTCAGAGCTGACTCCTCGCTGATTTACTTCGTTGTGTTCACCATTAAATTCGCGACCCACAAACCTGATCCAGTCAGTGTTGCCATTGAAACTCAACGGCAAGGTGCTGACTAATGCAACCGAGGTTACGCCGGGAAGACTGTTGATCTCGCTCACCAGTTTTCGTCCGAGTTCCACGGCTTTCGGGTTTTCACCGTAAGCCGAACGCGGAGCTCCGATGCTCATCGTTATCAACTGCTTTGTTTCGAAGTTTGGATTTACTTGCAGCAATCGATAGAAACTCTTGCCTAACAGGCCTGCTCCAACCAACAACACCATCGCGGTGGCTAATTCGAGGATGACAAGCTTTGATCCGACACGCGTCCATACTTTACCGGCGCTGCCGCGAGAACCCTCGGCCATTCCTTCTCTCACGTCCAAAGCAGATAGACGAAATGCAGGACTAAGTGAAAAGAGTGCGGCTGCAAATCCAGAGAGAGCGAGTGCAAACATAAGGACACGAGGATTCAATCCGAGATCGTCGAGGTAAGGCATGGCGCCCAACATGTCAGTGGGAATCAGTCCCTTCAGGATCTGCATGGCCCAATAAGAAATAATTAGACCAGCCACAGTTCCAATACCGACAATCACCAATCCTTCAACGATAAACTGACGGATCAAGCGCATCCTGGTCGCGCCAAGGGCACGTCGAACTGATAACTCACGTCGACGCGTTTCCGAACGCACCAACAAGAGACTTGCGACGTTAATGCACGCGATTAGAAGCAACAATGCAGCGCCACCGAGCAGCAGTAACAGAATCGGCTTAACATCTCCGACAACTACTTCAGCCAGCGGCGCGACAGTTGCGCCCTGGTTCCGATTTGAATCCGGATACTGCGCCTCGAGGTCTTTTGCGATGCGCGTGAGATCGGCGAGGGCGGCCTCTTTTGCCACGCCATCTTTGAGACGTGCTACTCCGTTTAGATAGTGACAACTGCGTCTCGCGTTACAGCCACCGCCGGGGCGAAGAGTGGTCCAAAACTCGACATTCTCAACCGGTGCAAAATGAAAGTTCTGCGGAAGCACTCCGATCACGGTGTAAGGCACTTCACTCAAAACCATCGACTGCCCAATGACGTCCTGCCTGCCGCCAAAACGTTTTTGCCATGACGCATAACTGAGAATTACCGTGCGAGGAGCTTCGGGCTGATCTTCGCCACTGTAAAAATCGCGACCGAGCAGAGGAGCCACGCCAAGCGTCCGAAAAATGCCGTCACTCACGCGGGCGCTGTAAACCATTTCCACACCGTCAGATGTGTTTACCACATAGCCGGTTTGACTATAGACGTCCATCGAGTCGAAAACTGTGTTGAGCTTCTTCCAGTCGAGATAGTCGAGATAGGAGATCGCGGCGCGCGGGAGATCGGGTGTTGTCTCCGTGACAAAGAGGAGACGCGATGGATCTTTATACGGTAGTGGTTTAATAAGCGCAGCATCGACGAAAGCGAAGATTGCGACGCTTGCACCGAGTCCAAGCGCTACCATCGCGGTGGCAGTTACCGTGAAAGCTGGGTTTTTACGCAGTTGTCTGAGCGTGAAGCGCAGATCCTGGACCACACTTTCGAGTAGTGGAATCGTGGCGCGATCGCGGTAAGCCTCTTTTGTTTGATCGACGCCACCTAGTTTCATCACCGCCACGCGTCTTGCGTCTTGGGGTGACATACCGGCGCGGATGTTGTCGTCGATATGCATTTGCAGATGACTTTCGAGCTCATCAGCAAAATCCTGATCTTCTTTGAAGAACAGTCCTTTGAATCGCAACAGCCAGGCGCGGAGTTTTCTCATGACTGCTCCTCCATCGGCGCGAAGAAGCGAGCGACGATTGCGGTAGTCTGATTCCACTCTTTCGCTTCTCTTTCGAGTTGTTTGCGACCCGAACGAGTGAGCTTGTAAAACTTCGCCTTGCGGTTATTTTCGGAAACACCCCACTCAGAGACGATCCAGCCCTCCTGTTCGAGCTTCAGCAGCGACGGATAAAGCGTTCCGTAATTGAGTGAGAGCCGATCTCCACTGGTTTGCTCGATCCGCCGCGCAACTCCATACCCATGCAGCGGCCCCAAAGTATCGAGCGTCTTGAGGATCATCAGGGCCAGCGTCCCCTGCCAGATTTCAGTCTTTGACACGATTTGAATTCTCCTATGGCTTGGCCATAGGACTATACAACGGCTCGTATGGGAAAACAAGAGGTAACCACAGGTTACACGGACACATTGTGGATGACCACGGATTGTCACGTGTGACCGCATTTGGTCACGTTCGGTGGTGGGCCATGTACAAATACTGAGGATTTGTGTGGCTGCAAAGTTGCCAACCCAATGAATCCAGAGTTCACAAACGAAAGGATTGGTTGATATGGCTAGCAAAAGGTTGGCAGGTAAGGTTGGGGTTGTAACGGGGGCTTCGAAGGGGATCGGTGCTGCGATCGCGAAGCAGCTTGCGGCTGAGGGTGCGTCCGTGGTGGTTAATTACGCATCTTCAAAGGAAGGCGCGGAGCAGGTCGTAAATGAAATTACACGAGAAGGTGGAAAGGCAGTCGCGGTCCAGGGCGATGTTGCGAAGGGTAAAGACGTTGAACGTCTTTTCGCCGATGCAAAGAAAGCCTTCGGCCGGCTCGATATTCTGGTGAACAATGCTGGAGTTTATCAGTTCGCTCCACTCGAAGAAGCGACAGAAGATCAGTTTCAACGGATGTTTGGTATCAATGTACTGGGTTTGATTCTTGCAACGCGTGAGGCGTTGAAATATTTTGGACCAGAGGGTGGCAGCGTCATCAATATCGGCTCAACTGCAAGCTCGTTGACGCCACCTGCTACAGTTGTCTACACGGCCACCAAAGGAGCTGTTGACGCAGTCACGCGGGTGCTGGCGAAAGAGCTTGGACCAAAGAAGATTCGCGTGAATTCGATCAATCCCGGCATGGTTGAGACTGAGGGCGTGCACGCTTTGGGAATTCTCGGCAGCGATTTCGAGAAGGATGCAGTTGCGCAAACGCCTTTGGGTCGCATTGGACAACCAGGTGACATCGCACCTGCCGTCGCTTTTCTTGCGTCACCGGAGAGCGCTTGGATCACAGGCGAACTCCTGCAAGTCGCAGGCGGCCTTCGTTAAACTCTTATGGGCGGCGTCAGTCGAGAGCCGCCCAACTTTAAGGCAGCGGCTCGAGTTCGTAGTAACCGCCACCTTCCATCCCTGACAAGAAGAGGTGTCCGTCTTTGATGCTGAAGTTTCGGACGGCCGCACCGTCTCTCACGATCTGATCGTGAAGCGATCCTGAGTGACACTTCGCGCTGGTCCTGGACCAATTTCCGAATTGCAGTTGACCGGATTCGGTCGCACGCCAGGTGCTGCGAGCGTTGTTGCAATCGATTCGCGCTATTACTCCGCCGCTACGGCCAAACGAAATCGTGTATTTCGATTTGTCATCCGGCGTGAAAATTCTTTCGTCAGGTCCCTGGAATTTAACCAACCGCCACGACGTGCCGCTAAGCGGACTCGACTTCTGCGCATTCGCGAAGGCGAAAGCAATTGCGATAAATGCCAACACCAATATCGTTCTTGATTTCATTACTTCTCGCCTTTCGAAGCTACGACCTGACGACGTCTCCTTTTCGCCAGAACAATTTGAGCGAACAAACCTCCGCCCAATTCCATTATCGTTCCAGCGAATACCAAAATCGTGGCCGCCATTGCGGGCATACCACACCCCTCACCCCGTGCGTAAGCTTCACGGACGCCCGCAAAGAAATAAATCGGTGAAAGGAAGATAAAGACAATGGCCGGAACCAGTGCGGCAGCGATAAAAGCTAACCATCGTGGCGCGCGGCGAAGTCTGTAATAGAGGAGAACTCCCAGCAGTTGCGGAAAGACAAGAATGGCGGCCAGCAATAAGAATCGCCACACAGTTAACAAGGTCTGCATCGAAATTGAACCTCGCTTGGCATTAGCTTACCCGAAAAATCAATCTGTGTAATCTGTGGATAAAGCTTGAACGGGTGCTGGCCCCCAATGCACAATGCCCCGCGGTATGAATATCACGCCGATAACTGACGTTTGGCAAGACCTTCGCTATGCATCGCGAACACTCTCGCGGAGCCGAAGTTTTGTCTTCATCACCACACTGATGCTCGCGCTTGGTATCGGCGCCAACACTGCCATCTTCAGCATAGTCCTTACGGTGCTGATTCGGCCGCTGCCATACGCTGACGCAGAACAAGTCGTCTGGTTGACGAATCGCAATGCGAGCCTTGGCGTCAGTGGAGCCTTTCTAAACCCAACCGACATCCTCGACTTTCGTGAGCAGAGTCAAAGCTTCGTGCAGATTGCCGCGTGGGGAACGCTGCCAGTCAATCTTTATGGCGCCAAATCTCTCGAACGCGTCGAAGGGATTTACGTTACGCCTAACTTCTTTCGCACACTCGGAGTGCGACCTGAACTGGGAAGAGACTTCGCAGAAGTTAACGAACCCGAATCTAGCGTCATCATCAGTCACCGGTTATGGCTCCGGCAATTCGGCGGCGACCAAAGTGTTATCGGAAAGAAGATCACGTTCGGCTTAAACACGAACGAAGCTGAAGTCATAATCGGTGTTCTTCCGGCGGAAACCAATTTTCCAGCACGCGTCGATGTCTTCACTGCGACCGAGATCAAGCGAGAGGACTTCGACCGCGGCGGTTCACACAACTGGCGCACAATCGCGAGACTCAAACCCGGCATCAGCATCGAACAAGCTCAAGCTGAGATAAACACGTTGGCGCAGCGACAAGCAGAACTTTATCCCGACACCAACAAAGGGTGGCAAGTTCAGGTTCAGTCGCTGCGTGATCATACGTTCGGTACCTCACGCGCTGCATTGTTGCTGTTGTTTGGTGCGGTTGCGATCGTCCTCGTGATCGCGTGTGCGAATGTCGCAAACCTGCAGCTCGGACGCATTCATAGCAGACGTCGAGAACTGGCTGTGCGACTGGCACTCGGCGCCGGACGGTTTCGGATCGTTCGGCAATTTCTGATCGAAAACATGTTGCTTTCCGTTTTGGGCGGGACGCTCGGCTTGTTTGTCGCTGCGGCATGTCTGGCGGTAGTCCGAACGCTCGGCCCTGAGGCGATACCTCGTCTGACGGATTCGGCGTTGAGCTTACCAGCATTCTGTTTCGCTGTGGCAATCTCATGTCTCAGCACGATCATGTTTGGTTTGTTTCCGGCGTTCCAGGCATCGCAACTGGAACTCAACGATGCACTCAAAAACTCTCACAGTCATGGATCGACACCGCGACGATCCAACACAGTTCGTCGAACTCTGGTCGTCGCGCAGATTGCGTCGGCGTTGATCCTCCTGACCGGGGCGGGTCTCGTCGTAAAGAGTTTCTGGCGATTGCAGGCTGTAGATCCGGGGATTAACAGTGAGCATCTTTTGACGGCCGGATTGTCGTTGAGTTTTGCGGATTATCCGAACGGCAGTCCGAAGCGCACGCAACTTTACGATCAAGCATTGGAAACATTGAACACGTTGCCTGGCGTGACTTCGGTTGGCGCGATATCGCATCTGCCGCTTGGTGGCCGCACGATGAAGCAGCCATTTTGGATTGCAGGCGAAACGAAGACTGATGAAAGAGTCGCCGATTACCGGGTCGTCTCACCTTCATTCTTCGAAACGGCAGGTGTGCAACTAAAGAAGGGACGTTTGTTCGACGATCGTGATCGCGATGGCACGCCGCAGGTGTTCTTAATCAATGAAGCGTTCGCTCGCACGTACCTTGCCGGAAGTGAACCCGTTGGTGTTCGACTCGATGGAAATAACAAATTCGTGCAAGGTGAAATTGTGGGAGTAGTCGCCAGTATCAAACATACAAGTCTGGAGCTTGATGCCGAACCGGCACTTTACGTGTCTTATCAACAGTCTTCGACGTTTCCGATCATGAACTTTGTAGTGAAGACACAGTCCGATCCTTCTTCATTAATAATTCCCGTCCAGCAACGCCTACAGGCGCTCGATTCACGCGGTGTTGTGTTCAACGTTAGACCATTCGATCAGTTTGTCGTCGACGCGGTCGCGCCACGACGCTTTAATCTGTGGCTCTTTTCAGCGTTTGGATTTCTAGCAGCTCTGCTAGCTGCGGCGGGAATCTACGCGACGATGAATTTCGCAGTGGTGCAGCGACACAGAGAAATCGGGATTCGAATGGCGTTGGGTGCACAGAAAAGTGCGGTGATGAAGTTGATTCTTGGGGAAGGCGGCATGCTCGTCAGCGCCGGGCTCCTCATCGGCTTCTCGGCATCGCTGGTCCTGAACCAGTTAATGAAATCTCTTCTCTTTTCAGTAAGCGCAACCGATCCATTGATCTACTTCCTCATGGCAACACTCGTCATCACCATCGCCCTCATCGCCTCCAGCATTCCCGCCCGACGAGCAACAAAGATCGATCCGATTCAGACGCTGCGCAGTGAGTGATGAGCATCCGCTAAGAACTCTTGCTGGCCTCCAAGTGCTGTACATCAGCAAGGTCCTGCAGACGCGCAGAAGTCTTTTTGTTTGTAATCAAGTGGTGACGAGAGATCACAAAGGTGGGCACGCCCCCAAACAAGGTTTCCAGACGATCCGGCCACGCTTCCTCAAACTCAACACCGTCGATAGCACTTATTATGTCAATGCGGAATGGCGGCACCCCAACCTGAAAGATCGTTTCTTTCCTGGTCAAATCGTCGACGGTGAGATCACTTAATGGTGCACCGAAGTCTGTAAGAGCTTTTAATACCTTTTCAGCGTTCGACTTTTCAGGACGCACCCAGAGATCAAGGTCTTTGGTCGCACGAATATGCCCATGCGCTGCCAGTGCATGAGCACCGACTATAAGGTATTCAACGTTGTGCGCGTTGAAGGCGAGTAACAAATCTTTGAAGTCTGGGTACATCGGTTGAAGGTTGGTTCCAAGCCCAACAAATCTTGGTGAGCGTCCACACGGCTTCGATCCGTTCTTCGGGAGTGGCATTGGACCAGTCGTCGTCGGCTAGCTCCAAGCCGTCGCGAATGACTCTGACTTCGATTGGTTCGTTCCGCGAATCCTCGGACATGCGAGAAATTATAGCATGCGCCGATTTGCACGGTGGCATTCTTGAAGAACATGGGCCATATCCGCCCTCGTTCACGGACGGATACTGGAATGAGCGGATAGTTTCTCCGCTACGCAAGCTGCTCCGCGATCGATTTCGTCATCGGCGTATCGACATCGCCCGTGTGTTTCGTCGTCACGGTCTCGACCAGCATCACCCAACACTCTTCATCAGCGACGGGATTGTGCATCGTGCCTCTTGGAACAACGTACATTTCTCCGGCGTTGAGCTCTATCTCTTCATCTTCGAGCTGAATCAACAGCCGCCCACGCACAACCAGAATAGTTCGTCCTCATCTTTATGGTTGTGCCAAGCTAACTCCCCTTTTACTTTTGCAATCTTTACGTACTGGTCGTTAACACGGGTGATCACTTTCGGAGACCAGTAGTCGCTAATCTGGTCGAAGCTCTGCTCGATATTTATTTTCATTGCAGTAGATTTTGCCCTTTGGTGCAAATTATTACCGAGAGGCTGTTCAATAGTGAAGGGCAATAGCCGTGGATTCTCCGATGAAAAGAGTTTGGTATGCAAGAGATGGCTACTCGTGGGTAAAGCAGTTTGATCTGCTACGAATTTGACCGCAAGAATCGGAGTGTCACGCGTGGCCGGTGTCACTTATCATTCGACAATGAAACTGGATGACATACCGTGGGAGCGGGTTGCGCAGGATCTTGATGCGGAAGGAAACGCAATTATCAAAGGGATTCTCTCATCGGACGAATGCGATGAGATTCGTGGGCTGTATGAGAAAGACAATCGGTTCCGCAGTCAGGTGGTGATGGAGAGACACGGCTTTGGACGCGGGGAGTACCGGTATTTCAGCTATCCGCTGCCAGATCTAATTAGAGATCTTCGCACGTCGCTCTATCCTCATCTCGTCTCAACCGCTAACAAATGGAACGAGGCGATGGGTGTTGGTGTTCGCTTTCCCGGTACGCATGCGGAATACATTCAACGATGTCATAAAGCCGGCCAAGATAAGCCAACGCCGTTGCTTCTCAAGTACGGCGCCGACGATTACAACTGTCTGCACCAGGATCTCTACGGCGAGCATGTTTTCCCGCTACAGTTCGCAGTACTCTTGTCAGAACCGGATCAGGATTTTACTGGCGGTGAGTTTGTGATGACTGAACAACGGCCGCGCATGCAATCGCGACCGATAGTCGTGCCCCTGCGAAAGGGCGACGGTCTCGTGTTTGCCGTTCGTCATCGTCCGGTTCAGGGCAGGAAGAGTGTTTACCGCGTGAACCTTCGGCACGGCGTGAGTCGCCTTCGTTCCGGCAGCCGGTTCACACTCGGAATAATCTTTCACGACGCCCAGTGATTACCCGATCGGGAGTCGAACCTGAAAACACGTGTCGCCGGGTTTTGATTCGAAACGAACGTTGCCGCGGTGTTTGCGGACGATGCGAGCGACAGTGTCGAGTCCGAGGCCAGTTCCGTCGCCGACTGGCTTCGTCGTGAAGAATGGTTCAAAGATGCGCGACCTCACATCGGCTGGTATGCCAGCGCCATTGTCGCGAATCTCAACCAGGATGTCGGTCGGTTCGCGCTTGGTACGGACCTTCAGCTTTCCGCCCTGGCTCATCGCATCGACTGCGTTAACAATCAGGTTGGTCCACACCTGGTTGAGTTCGCTGCCGTAGGCTTTGATCAATGGCAGCGACTCAGCATAGTCGCGCGTGACAGTGATGTCTTTCTTCTTCAACTTGTACTTCAGGATCAGCAGCGTGTTATCGAGACCTTTGTGGACGTCCAACTGCTGGACACTGGCCTGGTCCATGTAGCTGTATTCCTTGATCGCTCCGACCAGCTCTGAGATGCGTGTCGTGGCCGTCTTAATCTCACTCGCCAGCTTTGCTGCTGCGAGTTGACAGTTCACACGGGCTAATACATCTACGGTCGCTGTTGAAGGAATCTCTCCCAACAGTTGTTCGAGTGCCGCTGAATTCATTCCCGCTTCGACGAGGTTGGCTGAAAGTTTCCACGGATCGACGATGCCGTGGGCCTCCAGCCAGTCGTTGACTTCATCTTCGCGGTCACTCTGTTCGAGCGAATTCAACTGCTTTGCCGTCGCGGTATGATCGATAGCTTTTCTTTCAAAAGCGTCGATCGATTCCTGCTGTTGATGCGTGAGGTCATGAGAACAGAGTCTCATATCGGCCGAGCGCAGCTCCTTCAAAGTTTCAATCAGATCGTTTGCGGCGCGTGTGGCGCCAGCCGCCGGATTGTTGAGCTCGTGCGCGAGTCCGGCCGATAGCTTCCCCAGTGCCATGAGTTTGTCCTGTTGCTGATCGAGCGTGGTCGATTCACGCACGCGATCGCTCATGATACCAACGAGCCGTTGGACCAGCACCGGCATGCGCTGCATCATCTCGGGAAACAAAGTGACCGGAAACCATAACAGTCGCACATCAGTCACTGCGTAACCGGTTACCGTGAACTCGGTCATGCGTGAAAACGGCAGCATTCCAGTCACTTCAGTTGACGGCTCGCCGGCCCGCGCGATGTAAACAATGTCGTGATTGGCTTCGTCCCAGTAGGCGTGTACTTCGCCTTCAAGATAGACCACCATCCGATCGGCCGGATCGCCTTTGCGAAACATGGCCTCACCCGCCGCGAATCGCCGCTCTTCGGAGTGATTGGCGAACCATTGCAACTGGTCGTCGGGCAGATCGGCGAACACATGTACGCGACGAAGGGCCTCGACTTTATCCGGCGGCGAAGAGCTTGTCGGAACGATTGAGTCAATGCCACCCGAAACTGTTTCTTCCATTTATCACACGACCTTGCTGAGATATTGATGCACGAAGGAGATCGCGACCGACCCTTCACCCACACCCGACGCCACACGCTTCACCGAGCCATGACGAACGTCGCCCACCACAAAGATGCCGGGAACGTTTGTCTCCAGAAGACCTGGCTCACGATCAAGCTTCCACCCGTTAGGCCGTTTGCCATCGCGCGTGAGATGCGGTCCGGAATAAATGAAACCGCGCTCATCGCGTTCGACAATGTTTGAGAGCCAATCTGTGTTAGGCGCTGCTCCGATCATGATGAATAGTGCGCTGGCAGGTACTTTGTTTGTCTCGTTCGTTTCCGCACAGTGAATGGAAATGGCTTCGAGATGCTCCCCACCGTGGGCCTCGACCACGGAGGTGTTGAACTCGATTTGAATATTTGGTGTCGCCTTCAACTGATTGATCAGGTATTGCGACATCGAAGAGTTGAGCGACGAGCCCCGCACGAGCATCACTACTCGCCGCGCATACCTCGAAAAGTGCATTGCAGCTTGTCCCGCACTGTTAGCGCCGCCGACAACATAAACATCCTCGTCTTTCGTCGACATCGCCTCGGTCATCGCGGCGCCGTAGTAAATACCGGCTCCGGTTAACCGTTCGACTCCAGGCGCGTCGAGCTTGCGCCACTGCACCCCTGTCGCCACCAGCAGCGCATGACAACTGAGTTCCGCTCCGTTTGCAAGTTTTAGAAGACGATATGGACCATCGATTCTCACTTCAGTCGCTTCTGCCGAAAGGATCTCGACGCCAAATCGTCTGGCCTGGACCACTGCACGCCGTGCAAGGTCCGCGCCGGTAAGTCCGCTCGGGAAACCCAAATAGTTTTCAATACGACTGGACATGCCAGCCTGTCCACCGGGCGCTTCCCGTTCGATCATGACTGTTCGCAGACCTTCGCTCGCGCCATAAACAGCCGCGGCTAGCCCCGCTGGTCCACCGCCAACGATTGCGAGATCGTAGAAAGCTTCTGTCGCGCGTGTTCTGAGACCGGCGTGCTCGGCCACGTCTGCCAGCGAAGGTTGCCGCAAACGCTCGCCGGTGGGGAGAATCACGATCGGCAAACTTCGCGTCTCTTCTTCGTCCAACAACTCGACAAGGCTGCGAACTTCCGAATCCGAAGCGGCAGTCTCGATATCAAGCCACTGATAGGGAACGTGATTGCGCGCGAGAAAATCCTTGATATTGTGCGAAGCTGGTGACCAGCGATTTCCCAACACACGAATGCCCTCAAACTGCGGTGGAAATGCTGCTTCCCAGTCCTCGAGCAGTTCGTCTATCACCGGATAAAGATTTTCTTCAGGCGGATCCCAGGGTTTGAGCAGGTAATGATTGATGCCTGCTTCGTTGATCGCAGCGATTGCGGCGTCAGTGTCGGCGTAAGCTGTTAACAACACGCGCTTCGCATCCGGGAAGAGTGTGATCGCCTGTGCTAGAAACTCCACGCCGGACATGCCAGGCATCCTTTGATCGATCAGGAAGAGTGCGATCGAGTTGTTCCTGATCTTCAATTCGCGAACTATCTCGAGCGCTTCGGGTCCCGATCCGGCTCGCAGCACACGATAGTCGCTTCCATACTTCCGCCGTAAATCACGTTCGATCGCGCGTAACACCTCACGATCGTCGTCCACGGTTAGTAAAACCGGTTTCGCCATAACACACTAATACTCCATTAAATGCCGCAAATGACAGAATGATATGACGTTATTCTGCCACGTACGGCCATTTGGCGCATCACGGCATTGTGGATTTGTGAATTAACACGATCGAGGTATCACTGGAATTAAATCCCGCCCACGGCAGTGGGCGGATCGTTCAAGTCCTTTCTATCTGAAAATTTTATTCCGCCGTTTGAATCCCGCCA
>DATEIS010000110.1:0-6017 GCA_035278765.1 Pyrinomonadaceae bacterium
CACGGAAGTTTGATCCGGACTACATGCGAGAGATAGTGCCGGAAATGGCAGTTGCTGTTGGTCTCGCCCTGAGAGGAGTTGAGGCATGATTAAGATAAACCTGCTCGAGTCAGTTACGGATCGGCCCCAGGGCGTCGCGGCGGTTGAAGAGAAAGTCTCCAGCCCGCGTATCCAAACGTTGCTGCTCGCGCTAACGGTCTTCGGATTGATGGTCCTGGCGATGGGTTACGACTACGTAAGCTCAAACATGGCCCACTCCGCGGCGCAGAAAGAGCTCGACAATCAGAAACGTATCAACGCGCAGATGCTCGCGATCCAGAAAGAACAGACAGAGCTCGAGAAGAAAACGAAAGAGATTCAGGCTCGCATCGACGCGATTAAGAAGCTGCGTGAGTCGCAACAGGGTCCAACTGCGTTACTACAGGAAATTAAAGCCCGATTCGACGCCGTTCCGGGTCTATATCTGACTGCCGTCGAGAACAAGGATGGCGAAGTAACGATCACAGGTTTATCGCCCAATGAGCAATCGGTAACAAAGTTTGGTCAGAGCCTCGAATTCTCTAACGGCCTGTTTGCCAATCTGAGCATCGAGACGAAAAGGGAAGCCGCGAAGGTAGCGGCGCCGGCACCTGGCAGCCCGGCGCCCGAGGCGAAAGATGCACCCGTCGTCACGCCTGAAGTAATTGCCTTTACTGTGAAGGCAAGCTTCGGTAACGGCAAGAAGGACTCCCAACAACCGGCGCCTGCTCCTGCAACTCAGGTTGCAATGAAGAAGTAGTTCTTAACAGAGGATAAGAAGATGAAACTCGGCAAACTCCCAGCACTTCCCTGGTACCTGCGACTGGTCGCGTTCCTCATGGTCGGCGGCGTCTTGTATGCCGGTTTCTGGTACTTCGTTACTAAAGGTACACGGACCGAAACCACAGCGATGGAAGAGGAGATCGCTGAACTGAGAACAAAGAACGCGCAGGCAGCGATCGTCCAGCAGAACCTCAACAACTTCAAAGCTCAGTACAAAGCTCGCGAAGAAGAATTTGCTGAGTTGAAAGCACTCCTGCCCGAGCAGCGCGAGCTGACGATGGTTCTCCAGGGAATCCAGGATCGTGCCAAGACGAATGGTCTCGTACTCTCGCGCTTCAGTCCCAAAGAAGATGTGCAGCAGGACAACTATAGTGGCAAGAAGATCGAAGTGAATGTCGTCAGTGGTTTTGCCGGTCTCAGAGCATTCTTCGACCAGTTGGCCCACTATCAACGGATCGTTTCGATTACCAATTTCGAATTAAAACAACTCGACAAGCAGTCGATTACGAAGACTGTCGATGCGCGTTTTGATTTGACTGCTTACTACGTCTCCAACGAGAAGTTGCAGAACCAGCCGGCTTCCAAGCCTGCGGGCGGAGCCGTACCTGCCCCGGCAGCCCAAACTGCACAGGCCCCCCAAGCCGCAAAATAAAGCGGGCGAGCGAAACTCATCAGAAAGCGAAGACGATGATGCAAGTTAAAGAGACAGCGAGAATCGGGTTCACGAGTTTTCTGCTTGGTGCAGCGATGGTGGTTGCGAGCGGTTTCGCGATCGGCGTCGTGGCCCAGGAAAATCAAAAGAGTGAAACGCAGAAGACCGTGTTGACGAAAAAGTCCACCGCCGGCGGACGCGATCCGTTTCGAAAGTACGAGGCGGCTCCGCCGCAGATTAAGCGGGTGGCCGGTCAATCGCCGATACCGTCGATCCAGGAACGAATTGGACAGTACAAGGCACAGAAAGTCGCGGCTATGAACGCGCGTATGCCGGCGCCAAAGCCCACTACCGCTTTGTTGCTCAGTGAGATTCAAGTCATCGGCATCTCTCGCTCACCGAGAGGCTATGCCGCCATCGTCGAAGCCACGCCGATCAAACTTACCTACGTCATCTATCCTGGCGAACCGTTCTTTGATGGCCAGCTAGTGGCAATAGAAGACAGCCGCCTCGTGTTTCGTCGTGAGACGGTGTTTACCGATGGTCATCGCGAACGATCAGTCGAGTACAAGTCCCTGAGACAACCAACTCAGGTGAATTCCATGACCGTACCCGCCAATCAGTCTGTCGCGACTGCCAACCCTTAAACTTTTCTGGTTTGGCTTCGAAGGCCAGACCGTTGACCCGCGCTGGTTTTTCAACTCTGAGAACACCGGCGCCCTTTTGACAAACACCGAAAACGTAGCCGTGTTTAAAGTGCGGCGCGCGCTTTAGTTGCCCCGGCAATCGAGCGTAGTGCGTGGCGGCGCGTTTTTGGAAATCCCCCCAAGGAGGGAGAACGATGTTTTCTCAGTCTCGAGTCAATTCAGCCATTAGGAGGACCACGCTCGTCCTCTCGCTTGTGTGCCTTTCGGCAGCAGGCGTTTTGGCTGTTACAAGAAATTCCGAGGTTGTCGATATCGACAACAGTCGAAGCCAGGGTCAGCAGACTTCGGCTGCAGCGCCAGTGCCCACACCCCCCGTGGGCATCACGCGAGCTACCGACAAGCAGTCGGAACAGGGTCGACAGTATGGACAGCCAGGATTTGTCGGTGAGCCGATCAACCTGAATGTCGTCAATGCCGACATCCGCGACATCCTCAACTACATCACCGAACAATACGGCGTGAACTTCGTTATCGACGCTTCAGTTGGACCAGTTCCGGTGACTGTTAACGTTCAGGATGTACCGTGGAACGTTGCTCTCGAAGCAGTGCTCAAAGCCAACCGGCTCGGCATTGAAGTGAGTGGCAACATTCTTCGCGTCGCGACGACCGATGTGCTGGCGAAAGAAGCGGAAACTCAGAAGGTGATCAACGACTCGCGTCTGGATGCGTCACCGCTCGTTACCGAATTTATCAGGCTTAATTACGCACGCGCGTCTGGCACACTGGCACAGGCAGCCGGCTCAACAGGCGCGTTCTCCGGCGGTTCCACGAATCTGAGTTTTAGCGGCGGCGCTGGTGGCGATGCGACTGGCGGCGGCGGCGATCAAGGTTTGCTTCCGATCATCTCACGCAGACTTTCGCGACGTGGCTCGATCGAGGTTGATGGCCGCAGCAATACACTGATCATCACCGACGTTAAAGAGAACATCGATGCGATTCGCCAACTCGTCGCAATCCTGGACCAGCCGGAACCACAGGTTGAGATCGAAACACGCATCGTGATCGCGCAACGTAATTTCAGCCGCGATCTCGGCGCGCAGCTTTCACTTGGTGTTTTCAATCCGTCGCGCGGTGGTCTGGGTAATATCAGCACTCTGCCGACACAAAGTACTTCAGGAGGCGGCGGTGGTTCGGGTGGTGGCAGTGGCGGTTCCGGAAGCCAGGGCACGCCCTCAGGGCCAAACCCCCTTAGTGTTTTCGGCGGTCTAGGCGGCACTACGCAGCCCGCACCCAGTCTTGCAGCCGCGGCCGCAAGCACAGTAATTGGTTTGACAACGGGAATCTTTGGCACTGCGCAGATAAGTGCTTTGCTGACGATGGCGGAATCACGCGGACAGGCGAAAACAGTTGCCACCCCTCGCGTGACTGCTTTGAACAATCGACCCGCGCAGATTGAAAGTGGTTCACAGATTCCGGTGCAAACAACGCAAGCCGCTAGCGGTACTGCAGTTGTAACGACAACGTTCGTCTCCGTTCCGCTGCGTCTTTCAATCACGCCGCAGATCACGGACGCGGGCACAGTTGTGTTGCGCGTCACGATCGAAAACAACACCTTGAATACAGGTATCGCCGTTGCCGGCGTTCCCGGTATCGACACACAGCGCATGCAGTCAGAAGTGCTGGTTCCCGATGGCGGCACGACCGTCATGGGCGGCGTTCTTGCAGACACCGAAGGCGAAGCTCAGCAACGCACACCTGGACTCGCTTCGATTCCGGTCGTAGGCAATCTCTTCAAGAGAAAACTGACGACACGACAGAACACCGAAATCCTGTTCTTCATCACACCGCATATCTATCGCCCTGATTTCCAGGGTCGTCCGACTGCGGGAACCGTTTCCAACGGTCAGCGTTCGATCACGATTCCGCAACCGGTTCCGCTTGGGAATCCGCCGACCAACACGCCGACCCCGACTCAGTTGCAGCAGCCTCAGCAGCAACCGACCACCACACCTTCAACTCAGCCGCAGCAGTTGTTGAGTGCTCCGCTGCCGAACAGTCCGACAGGTACGTCGACTGCGCGTCCGGGAACTCTTAGCGGTCAACGTCCTTAATTGGAGGGCATATGTTCAAGGAAATGCTTGAGGACATTATAGGACGCACCGAGGGCAGCCTCGGTGCGCTCATAATGGGAACAGATGGCATCGCCGTTGAGAAGGTTCTCGGCGAAGAAGGCATGGATGCGAATCTCGATGTGGCTGCGGCCGAGTTTACGTCGCTCGTTCGCAGTGCGCAGCGTGCAGGAACAGACACGGGTCTCGGTGGACTGCGGGAACTCGTGGTCTCGCTTGAGGGCGCGATCATGGTGATGCGACTGCTGAGTCGTGACTATTTCGTCGTGCTTGCCCTCGGCTCGCAAGGTAATCTGGGTCGTGCACGTTTCGAGTTGCGCAAAGCCGAGTTGAAACTGGCGAAAGAGTTCGCAGTCTAAGGTTTTAATGCCGCAAAAAAGCACAAGGAGCACGAATGCACTTCTGGCGCATTTCGTGTGTCTTGTGTTTTTTTGTGTTTTTGTGAGTGTTTCGGGTGCGACTGTAAAGGCGGCTTCGCTTTACGGGAAGGTGATTGAGGTCAACAGTGGCGATGTAATTACGATCGTCAATCTCAATCGTCCTGTTCGGATAAAGCTTTTGGGAGTTGATGCTCCGGAGATGAACCAGGTGTTTGGCGACGTTGCGAAGAAACATCTGGCTGATCTGGTGTTTGATAAGTCCGTGCTGGTCCATTACTCGGGGATCAGCGCCGATCAGAGTTTAACCGGGAGAGTTTTACTAAACGACGCGGACATCGGCGCACAGATGATTCGTGACGGCGCCGCCTGGTTTGATCAAATTAACGGCGATCGCCTGGCTGCGACGGACCGCGATGTCTATCAACAATCCGAACAGGCTGCGAAGGCGGAGCGGCGTGGATTGTGGCAGCAAGCGAATCCGACAGCGCCGTGGGAGTTTGTCAAAGCTGAAAAATTAAGAATGCATCCAGTTGTATCGGTGAAGTCGAAAGATCCTTTGGGAAGAGTCGAGCCTTGGGATTCAGCGGGGTTGACGAATTTCACGTTGATGACACGGAACGTAAAGGCAGCTGAGCCAACGACTGTTTTCTCCTCCGAAGTCAAACGGCAAATAATTGACGGTGCCGGGTTACCTGATGGATTGCCTGTTAAGGCATTCCCACCTCCCAATGGCTCGCGTGTCGAGAAATCCATGACTTTTGGTTCCGAGATAGTGAAAACGCATCAGTACCTCGCCTGGGAAGGACGGAATCTTTACTCAGTGGCCTGGTTTACGGCGCAGACTTATGGCGAAGACGACAGAACGGCGTTGGACCAGTTCA
Source organism: Pyrinomonadaceae bacterium (assembly GCA_035278765.1). Lineage (GTDB taxonomy): Bacteria > Acidobacteriota > Blastocatellia > Pyrinomonadales > Pyrinomonadaceae > PSRF01. The sequence continues at coordinate 5,491 of DATEIS010000110.1, forward strand.
TCTTCAATGAGTATATGGCCGGTACCGCAGGCGCCCTTACCGGAGGCGACCCGAATGCTCGCTGTAGGCCCCAGAGCGAAAAAGACGTTTCTGAAAATGGGTATTATGGAATTGAACTAGACTTCACGTTATGTCCAATGCCGACTCGGATCCGCGCGTTTACCAAGGCCACAGGTGATCGACGCGAGGTTTATTTCGCGTCGGTTACGTTCAGGGAAGAGGACGCGAATGTGACGCGCTTCCTGAAAACCTTCACGATTCGCGGCAAGAAAGCCCGATAGGTCAGATCCCACAAAACGTACTGTAGGGGCGGCCACGGAGGGCCGCCCCTACAGTACGTTCCTTCGCGCCTTATAAATTTCAGGGTAGTTTGATGTAAGGCATGCCGCGCATGATGATCCGTTGCCGGCGCGCAACGCGGCGCGGATTGACTTGCGGATTGAAGACAGTGCGCGGGTTGGGAATCATCGCCGACAGATATGCCGCTTCGTTCGCAGTCAGTGCTGACGCGGATTTCTTGAAATAGC
>DATEIS010000111.1:0-7478 GCA_035278765.1 Pyrinomonadaceae bacterium
GATAAAGATTGTTCTTGAGGCGGCGGTTAGCGCGATCGACACACCGGCAAAGATCAAGAACTGAATCGCAAGACTATCGATGCCGATGAAACTCGCGAAAGCTGCCAGCAACGCCCCGATTCCAAACCAGAGCAGCACAAATCCAGACGTGAAGATCTCTGCGACAATGAGTATCGCACCGAGGACGCACCAGAAAATCCAGAACCACTCGCTCATCGTCGCTCGTCAGCCCTTCGCCAGATTCTTCATCACGAACCAGATGTTGGCAGGACGTTCAGCCAGCCTGCGCATGAAGTAAGGATACCAGTGTTTCCCGTAAGGCACATAGATTCGCATGTTGAAGCCGTCGCGTGCGAGTTGGCGTTGCAGGTCGCGGCGCACGCCGTAAAGCATTTGAAACTCGTACTTCTCTTTGCCGATTCCTTCGCGTGTTGCAAAGTCGATCGTGGCGTCGATCATCTTTGGATCGTGCGTGGCGATGCCATGATAAACACCACTTCGTAACAAGAGTTGCATCACCTTGATGTAGTTTGTGTCCGTATCTTTCTTCTCAGGAAAAGCGACTTCCGCCGGTTCGTTGTAAGCACCTTTACAGATACGAATGCGCGCCGGTATTTTCACCAACTCCTCCGCATCCTTGTACGTTCGATACAGATACGACTGCAGAACAATCCCGACTGTATTCAGATCAAATTCAGCGCGGAGACGCTTGAAGATGTCGATCGTCACCTGGGTAACATTCGAGTCTTCCATATCAACACGGACAAAGTTGCCACGTCGATGGGCCTCTTCCACAACCCGGCGCGCGTTCCGGTAGGCCATCTCCGGATCGAGGCCGAGCCCAAACTGCGTGAGTTTGATCGAGACGTTTGAGCGCAACCGCTTTTCGTCGATCTTCGCCAGAATGTTCAGGTACTCTTCAACTTCCTTATCGGCTTCGGCGGCGCTTCCAACCGATTCATTCAAATGATCGAATGAAGCCGTACAATTTTCCGTATTTATCTGCTGAATAAATGGGACCGTCTCGTCAATCGTGTCGCCGGCGACAAACCGCGTGGTGAGTTTTTTGAAAAACTTAAATCCGGTCGCAAAATCCTTTAGGCCCTCCTGGCGGGACAGCCAAATCAGCGCGTCTCTGGTGATCATTTATTTCAGTCCGTTTTGTGGTCCGTCCCTGTGGTATCCTTGGCGGCGCCTTTCTCTCACCACCAGGAGGAGAGTTTTTGCACGCGAGCATCAAATTAAGGAAACTGTCTGAATGCGATTGAAGCTCGTCTTCATTGCTTCAGTGCTTGCGGCAGTTGTTGGCGCCGGTTCGTGCATCGCGCTCGTGCTGGGCGTCTTCTCGCGGCAAGCGATATATAGCCCCGGCCTGCTTGTTCTTTCGACCTTCCTGTTGCCACTCGCAACAATCATCTTTGCAACGATCTTCGTTTATCGTCACACTGCACGACGACGACGACTGCAGGCTTTCTTAACTCTCGTACTCGCGACCTTGCTCACCGTTGCCCTTTTCATCGTGGCGTCGCTTGTCACTACGCGCAAGGATCAATTAGAACCGGTGCGACCTGCTGGACCACAGATCGCTTCGTGACTTCAAGCACTAATCGAATTCAAACCAATCTCTTTTTGCACTGGCCTCAACGCATCGATCACGAAACGGATGTGCTCGTCGAGATCGACGCCTAACTCTTCGACACCTTGCCTGATGTCATCGCGATTCACGGATCGCGCAAATGCTTTGTCTTTCAATTTCTTTTTGACTGACGAAACTTCCATGTCGTCAAGACTGCGAGTTGGTCTCACGAGTGCGCAGGCTACGAGGAAGCCACATAGTTCGTCAGTCGCGAAAAGCGCGCGGGCCATGTCGGTATCGCGCGGTACGCCTGTGTAAGTCGCATGGCCCAGGATGGCACGAATGATACGATCGGAATAGCCACGTCCACAAAGAATGTTTGAGCCGGTAAAGGGGTGCTGATCGGGCGTGGGAAACATCTCGTAGTCGAAATCGTGAAGCAATCCGACCATGCCCCATTCATCCTCATCGGCAGGACCTTCCGCGTAACGCTTTGCGCACGCGCGCATGGCGGCTTCGACAGCCAATGCGTGTTTACGCAGACTATCGCCCTTTGTGTACTCACACAACAATTCCCAGGCTTCAACTCGATCGGGCATGAGTGGTTCTTGTAGCACATAACGCACAAAAGGCACAAAAGAAACCGTTACGTCCTTGTATGTGCCTTAGGTGCTTTTTTATGGCTACTGAGCTTTAGTGGCGACGTATCCCGGGCGGGCGCGAATAGCGACGTCCTTGCGAGTGGTTGCGACTTTGATCTTGCGATAACGGTCGTCGCGGTCTTTGTTGAGCGGGTAATAACCAATCATGTATTGCGTACGAAGCTCGGCTGCGATTTGTGCGAAGGCATCGGGCAAAGATTGCAAAGTGTCGGCGCGCAGCAAGCGGCCACCTGATTTGTCAGCTAACTGTTTCAGATAACTATCAGCTTTCAAGTACGCCATATCCAGCATGGCCGTGATCGAATCATCCGCGCCACCCCTCGGTCGCGTGGTGTCAGGTCTCGTCGTACCAGGGATAGAGGGAACGCGTGGCCCACGTATATCGGGATCGTTTGGATCAGGAGTCTTCTCGGTCGGATCTCCGGTCGGAGCCGGACCGCGATTCGGATCCGGATAACGATTACGTTCTTCTTCACGACGTCGCCGCAGGATTTCGTCCGCTGAAGGTAGTCCGAATGGACCAGTTTTGCGTGACCCCGACGTGGGTATTGACGTATCACCGGGGAACGTCGGCGGTGTTGTACCACCGGGCGTTGGGTTCCTGATCACATCGATCGTCGGCAGAGTTGAGGAGGAATTGGCCTGCTCGCGGGCCAACGCTTCGGTTGTTGCTCGCGTTTCGTAACGAATCGGATAAACCACAATTCCCTCTTCGTCCAGCGAACGAACCGTGCCCTCAAACGTCGCCCGATCGCTGTGCCAATCCATTCCATCACTGAAAAGCACGATTGCCTTGCGACCATTAATTCGGCGAATCGTGTTCACCGCCAGTTCAACCGCGTCGTAGACTTTCGTTCCATCACCGGATTTAGTCCCATTGATCGCGGCGCGCAGTACATCTCGATCGCTCGTGAACTGGTTCAGATCATTTACCTTGTCGTCAAAGGAGATCACTTTGACGCGATCCACCGGCTGCAATTGCTCGACAAACGTACTGGCTGCCCGTTGTATTTCTCTCAACTTGTCGCGTGTGCTTGAACTCGTATCGAGTAACAATACTACGTGAAAAGGCGCCGCAACTTTTCCAAAGACCGCTATCTCCTGTGCTACATCGTCTTCACTAATCGTGAACTCTTCTTTACGAAGGTCCGTGATGTACATGCCGTTGCGGTCCGTGGCGATCAGCGGTACGGTGACTAGATCTGTGTCGGTGACTACGGTGTCAACGTCCTGAGGCACGGGCGGCGGAGTCGCGGAGGGCTTTGGTTGCTGAGGCTTCTGGCTCGTAGGACGCGATTGAGCAAAGACCGTACTCAGGGCAATCGCAATCACCAGAATTATGGAAAAGGCAGGACGCGACGCAGGCGAAAACATTCAAACCCCCTCACGCAGACCACTGTGTGCCAAACTTTAGAGAAACTGAAGCGAAGAAGCCAGTACAGCGCTACGATGTTGCCTGCAAGAATAACGTTTGCCCGTGCTTACCTCAATCCGTAGTTGCCCCTCTCACCTCTGAATGATCCGACTCCGGGCGTTTCGGAAAGGCGAGGGATAATACGACTGATAGAACAAGCACAGATAAGATGATGCTCAGCGACAGCCAGATCGGGAAATGTCCGTCGAATAGTTGATTCAGCCAAACCATCTTCAGACCAACAAACAGGAGCACTGCGCCGAGTCCATATTTGAGCAGGTAGAACTTATCAACGGCACCCGCCAGCATGAAGAACAGGGCTCGCAGACCGAGTATCGCGAAGATGTTTGACGTGAACACGATCAGCGGTTCGTTCGTCACCGCGAAGATCGCCGGCACCGAATCGACCGCAAAAACAATGTCGGTGGCCTCCAGGAAAATGAGCGCGATGAGCAGCGGAGTCGCGAACGTTCTTCCATTAACTTTCGCGAAGAATTTCGATCCCTGGAGGTCGGGCGTCACCGGTAAGACACGTCGCAGTAGTCGAATCAAGAAGTTCTTTTCCGGATCGACAGGCTTCTCCTTCGCAAAAAAGATCTTTAGGCCCGTGAAGATGAGAAACACGCCGAACACGACCACCACCCAGTGATACTGCATCAGCGCCGAACCAATCGCGACAAAGATCGCGCGAAAGACGAGAGCGCCGAGAATTCCGAAGAACAACACGCGGTGCTGATATTTCGCGGGGATACTGAAGTACGAGAACACCATCACAAAGACGAAGATGTTATCGACTGAGAGCGCCTTCTCGATTACATAACCCGTGAGAAACTCAAGCGAGACTTGCCACGCCGCGGCACTTGCGTCAAATCCAGGTATGGCTAATAGCCGAGGGTCCTGAGCAAACTTCCACGACGCGTAGCTGTACAGGCCGAAGTTGAAGAGTAGAGAGAGACAGATCCAGACGACGCTCCACGTTGCTGCTTCTTTAAAACCGACAACATGTGCTTTGCGGTGAAAGACGCCGAGATCGAGTGCGAGGAGTAAAACTACCAGACCAACAAAACTGAGATAGACCCACCAATACTCAGAAAACGGAAAAAGCTCAACCATACGCATCCTTTCGCGCTAACAGTTTTGTCCGTTGCGCAAAAGAAAACCCTTTGCGCTTAGGACCTAAGCGACAAAAGGTCTTGGTCGTTGAGCTTTATGCTTTTCCCGACGGGCCGGGTACCTTCCTGGTACCGTGTTGACGACCGCATCAGACCCTGAATTGGGTGACCTACTCCCCTTTTTGACTCCAACGACTCTACACTAAGCCACTACAAAGCACAAAATAGTTAGCCACAAAGAGCCACAAAAGGCACATAAGGCACAAAAAGCACATAAAAGATGATTGAGGATTTGCCGAGCCATAAATCATCTTATGTGCCTTTTGTGCTTTATGTGCTTTTTGTGGCTTAATTTGTCTTCGATGCGATCCTTACTGTTGGCGGTCCTGGCGGCGTATCTGATCGCCGCAATCCATTCCATTCTGGCGTTCGTTAACAAACGCCGGTCTCTGCAACGCGTTGCGGAGTGGTCGACCGCTGTCGGATTCATCCTGCATACAGCAGCACTGGCAGCCGACTGGGTGATCGACGGCCACTATCCGCTGTTCTCCCTGCGCGAAGCTCTCTCATTTCTGGGCTGGGCACTCGTGGCGCTTTACTCGCTCGTTCTCTATCTCTATCGAACCCAGGCAGTCGGCGCTTTCACAATGCCGTTGGTTTCCATGCTGACACTTGTCGCGTTATTATTTGGCACGAGTTCGTCCAACGCGCCAGCCGCTTTCTCAGCTACGTGGCTGTTCCCGATACACACCACGCTCCTGATCTTTGCTTACGCGGCATTTTTTATTGTCTTCATGGCGAGTGTGATGTACTTACTCCAGGAGCGAGAACTCAAACTGAAAACCTTCGGCGCGACGTTCCACCGTCTGCCTTCTTTGACTACAGTTAATGAGATAGCAACGAGCTCCGCAGCCCTCGGTTTGACGCTCTTGACTCTCGGCATCGCGACCGGCGTGATCTGGTCCTCATCACGCTTCGGACGCTTTTGGCGGAACGATCCCAAGGAAATTTTCGCGTTACTAACGTGGGGACTGTATTTCTTTCTCACTATTTACCGTTTGACGGCCAACTGGCGCGGGCGCAGTGCCGCGTGGCTCGGCGTGGCGGGATTTGGCTTAGTGCTTTTGACATTTTTAGGGGCCCGATTTCTCGGTAGTTATCACGTTTTCGGGTGATTTGAATAACCAAATGTCCATACTTCTCGTCGGAGTGAATCACAAAACGGCTCCGGTCGAGATCCGCGAACGACTCGCTTTTAACGACGAGGCGTGCGCCAGTGGTCTGCGCCAACTCGTCGACGGCGAAATCGTGCGTGAAGGACTGATCGTTTCCACTTGCAATCGCGTCGAGATTCTCGGCGCGACTTCGAACGATCAACTCGAATTCAGCGCCGGGCGTATCGCACAGTTTCTCGACACGTCCGGGAGTCTACCTGCCGGTTTTCTCAACGCACATCTCTATAGTCACACGAATGAAGAGGCCGTACGGCATCTGTTTCGCGTAGCTTCGTCGCTCGATTCGATGGTCGTCGGCGAGCCTCAGGTGCTGGGCCAGGTGCGTCATGCTTACGCTCTTGGCGTCGAAGCGGGGACGGTTGGTCGAGTCCTGAATCGCTTGGTCCATCATACGTTTCGGGTCGCTAAACGGGTTCGAAGCGAGACTGGAATCGCCGCTAATGCCGTCTCGATCAGTTACATGGCAGTCGAGCTCGGGAAGAAGATTTTTGGCTCGCTCAAGGGTTGCAGTGTGTTGCTTATCGGCGCCGGTGAGATGGCGGAACTATCGGCCCGGCATCTTGTGAACTCGGGGGCAGCGCGTGTCACTATCGCCAATCGCACTGAAGAAACTGCACGACAATTGGCGGCTGAATTCGGGGCCGCCACGGTGTCTCTGGATCAGTTAGACCAGGTGCTACCCGCTGCTGATGTGATCATTTGTTCGACAGGCGCGCCTGATTACGTAGTCACCGAAGCACGAACACGCAAGGCGCTCGCACGTAGGCGTAATCGTCCAACTTGCTTTATCGACATCAGCGTCCCGAGAAACGTCGATCCGGCCGTCAGCAATATTCCGAATGTCTTTGTTTTCGATATCGACGATCTCGAATCTGTGATCAGCTCGAACATTCGCGAGCGTGAGCGTGAAGCCGAACGTGCGGAGCTGATCGTGCAATCGGAAGTGATGCAGTTTCAGCAAAAACTCCGGCTGATGGATATTGGACCAACTATCGGCGCGCTGCGACAGAATATGCAGGATGTTGCTCGTGCCGAGATGGCGCGGCAGCGCAAACGGCTTGGACCACTGACGAAAGATCAGGAAGAGGCGATTGAGTCGCTACTAATGTCCACGGTGAACAAGATTTCGCATCCGCTGATCAGCCAGATGCGCCGGTTTTACGAAACGGGTGAACACGATGAGGAATAGTCCAGGATGTCGCTCGCGCTCGTAATCGGTTCCCGCGGTTCCAAACTCGCACTCTGGCAGGCTGAAACAGCACGCCAACGCTTGCTCGAACTGAATCCTCAACTCAACGTTCGCATTGAAATTATTAAGACTACGGGTGATGTGAAGAGCGATCCGCTTTCGGTGATCGGTGGTAAGGGTGTGTTTACGAAAGAGCTTGAGGATGCGCTGCTTGATGGACGAATCGATATGGCAGTCCATTCGCTCAAGGATTTGCCAACTGTGCTTCCGGAAGGATTGTCGATCAGTGC
>DATEIS010000112.1:0-4720 GCA_035278765.1 Pyrinomonadaceae bacterium
AGGGGTCCACTACGCAATAAACGCGACGACACTCAAATAGGCAAAATCGAGGAAAAATATAATATTGACACCGGGTTTCGAAGTGATGCTCATCTCGGAACCGTGCAAGACTACTTCGGCGTCGATAATATAAAGGACTTGGTAAGTACGGTTCGGAAAGAAGGCGGCAAGTGAACCTTATGGCTTTGCACAAACAAAGTCCGCTACTGTTCAGTTTTCAATATCGACTCAACGGTGAAAGCTGTTGGTGAATCTCTTGAACCATTTCAAAACCGGGAGAAAGATCGCAGCGTCCTCCGTCAGATTTTCGGTAAGGTCATGCGACGGAGTTCTCAGACTATTTCGATGAAGGTCGGGAGCGAAATCTGCGACTGTCTGACGCCAAGTGACGGCTCTGAGTCTGTCAGTTTGTTGTAAGGTTCCAAGCCCTCGATTCGCAGCATCGTTGTCACCTTAGGCTCTGCCCGCCGATCCAACTGCTGAATCCCCTTTGTTAAACAGAGCCCTGAACTCTGATTGTCGTCTTGTGAGATCATAAGACAATACGCGGGCTGAGATATTGTCTTGCCTTTGACAATAGCCAGCCCGCACGTTTGGCTCGATTTTTTGCACCCTAAGTTTATGGAAGACTAATATAGAACGTCTGTACGATGCCGTACTTGAATTGTGCTATGGCTGTATTTTTAGGAGTAGCAATTCAGTCAACGTCACTCTTGCAGACTCGGTTGGTTACCTCTCACAAAATGTCCCCGTGGTCACGACGACGCGATCCCTTATGTAAAGACAGCGTTTACGATTAGGGGTTCTGCCTGCCGAGCAGTTCAGACTGATCCTCAGTGGAATATGACAGATTTCATTTGCGCGTTTGACTAATCCTCAAAGGTGTTTTACAAGAGCGGATGCTGGCATCCGTTTCCCAAAATACATTCAGGCCGGTCCCCCATTATGCGTCCATTGTCTGATTGCATTCCCGGCGAATGGTATTTGGTTGTTGCCTGCAAGAAATGCAAAATGAAAGATGGACTATTTCGTGACCCCTCAAGAGGACTAGGGAGAATTCGGCAAACTTATCGTCATCGGTGCGATTACTGCAAGTACGTAGCCGACTATGAACCCGAAGAAATAGAACGATATCATCGGCCCAGCGATCAGGCGGCCGAATAACAGCACACCAGCCGGAGCGGGCCGCTCCTCGTAAGAATTGTCCACTGCCTTGAAATGTCCCTGAAGCCCTGCGCTCCGCGAAGAGTATGGAAACTGAGAACCTTGCCGATCTAGGCACATTAATCGAGAAACATAGCCATGAACTACTGTCGGCATGGCAGCGCGAAGTCGCGTTACTTCCCGGCGCTGAACAGCTGGATGGTCCAACGATTACTGACCATATCCCACAACTGCTCACAGAGCTCAGTAAGAACCTGAAATCTGAACCAAACGATGCCACACTGATGCAGAGATCGTCAGAGCATGGCGTGCAACGTTGGAAGGCGGGATTTGATATTACAGAAGTGGTAGCTGAATACAGTATTTTGCGCAGCTGTCTCAGTCGGCTGGCAGAACGCCATCATCTTGCTTTTAACAGCCATGCCGGTCGCATCGTCAATGCTGTGTTTGATAACGCAGTGGGCCAAGCGATAAAAGCCTACGCGACTCACATGACGGTAGAGCTCCAGAGGCGCCGCGAAGAGCATTTAAGTTTTGTCCTTCATGATTTGCGCACGCCCTTACAGGCGATCTCGCTGACCAGTGAAATGCTGACGCGTTCGTTCCCGGATACATCAAGGACTGAACTCTTTGAAACATGCTTCGCAACGCTGCGCCGAAATATAAGCAGGCTCGAGGCTCTAATCAAAAGCGTGCTTCAGGATGAGGCTAACCTTCAACTCGCGGAAGCGCCGAAAGTGGAGCGGCGCGAGTTCGACCTGTGGCCGCTGGTGGAGAGCATCATTCAGGATCTCGATCCGATTGCGAGCGATTCACGCGCAACTCTCGTCAACGATGTGCCACCCGAAATGACGATACTTGCCGATGCTCGATTGTTGGGCCAAGTGTTCCAGAATCTGATCTCCAATGCCATCAAGTTCGCTCCTAATGGAAAGATCGTCATAGGAGCACGAGTTGAAGAGGCAGACGCGATTGCGAAGTGCTGGGTCCAAGACACAGGTACGGGTATTGAACCAGAGCGGCTTGACAAGATTTTTGAGAAACTACAAACAGATCAACATCCAGGAAAACGTGGCGTCGGCTTAGGTTTGGCAATAGTTAAGCAGATTGTTGAACTACACGGCGGGGCGATCGCAGTTGAAAGCCGCTTGGGTGAAGGTTCTACATTTACTTTTCAAATTTCACAAACAGATTAGTTAGAGCGCCCAGCGAATTTCGCGCAACCCGCGACGCAGCCTTGGCCTCTTATTGATGCCTGCGCGCTGCGCCGGCAACCGAGTATCCCTTGGAGTTGTTCCCGTTCCGTTCACCAGGATGTGCTGTAGAAGTGATTCAAGCTCGTCAAAATCAACGGGTTTGGCGATAAAGTAATTGGAACCAGCGCGAAAGGCGTTTTCATGGGCGGCTTGGTCGTTATGCGCGGTCAGCACAATGATGGGAGTGTTCTGAAAACCATCGGTTTTGCGGATGCGACGAATGGTTTCGAATCCATCGAATCCCGGCAAACCCAGATCCGTCACAATGACGTCGGGATGCCCGGCTTTTACAGCTTTCAGAGCCTCAGGACCGTTTGCGGCTTCCAGCACGCGAAAATGCTCGGATTCCAGAAGCAGCTTTAACATACTGCGGACATCGTCATAATCCTCAACCACCAGAATAGTTGCTACATCCTCCAGGTCCCTTTTCATATCATCCCTTCGGCTGATAACTGTGTACATTCAACGTGCAGTTACGGTTCGCTCTACTAATCCGGCAAAGTGACCGCAACTCACGTACCCAACCCAAAGAATAGGCGATTGCGGAGTCTAAAAATCCTTATGTCAACAGAAACTAATGACACTGGATTGATTCCCGGTAAGTATCAGTTGCTCCGCACTTTCGGCAAGGCCTAAGTTCCAATTTGCACTTCCGGCAATGTAATGGTTCCAAAACACGAATCGTAGACAAGGTGGATATGCGAAGGCTCTCGGTTTTGATTGAACTTGCGGCAAGTAATTGCTTCCAGCGGCGGCAAAGAATTGGTTCAAGTCACATATTGGATTGATGCAAGAGCTTCTGCGGTCTCCGTCGTAATCATCCGAACGTTGATTCCTTGAGATAAGCAGACGCGAAAGTTCCCGTCGACTATTTCGCGAATATGATCGCGCCATGAGTCGTGTCCGAAAAAGTCGTTATCAAGTAAATGTAGTTTGCGAGGATAGGGAGCGCCACGCCAGATATCGTTGATTGAGTTGACAGGGTAAGGCTTGCCTTCTTTTTCCGGAACTACACAGAACTTACAGCTTAGGCGGCATCCGCGTTTCGTAAATCCGACGGATTCCTGGAACTGTGGATAGTCGTGATAATCGTAGAATTCGTAGTCTCTACCGATGATCGATTCAACTGTTTGACGGTTGATGGTGCCAGTGCCACCGAAGATGGCGTTGGGCCAATCAGTTTTGATATCGAGGAAAAACTTTTCACTCTGGCTGAAGATCGCGGAGACGTAGACCTTGTCGTAGTGTGGGTCGAATAAATCTCGAGACCGGCGTCTCGTGAGTGTGACTGTGTGTCCTTGGGACCGGTGCCAGTGGGCCAGTTTCATGAGGGCAAGGTTTGGGAGCTTGCCATCTACTTGGATAAGTAGTACCTGCATATTCCATTGTTGAGTGATGATGGGGCGGGAGGGATTAGTCGACGAGGTGTTCGCGTAAACGGTGAGCGAAGCGCGTTTTTAACCAGGGTGGCAACCAGTCAATGATTAACCGAGCGTGATTGAGTTGAAGGGCGGCACGATAAGTTTCAGTTTGCCATTGGTGATCATGCTTGCGGGTGTTGGGATGTGGTAATGGCCGTAATGCACCAGGAAAGCCGTCAATGCGTCGGTTTATGCGATCAGTGAGGCCGCGCCGAAATTCACGAAGGGCGTCGTTTTTAGTTTCGGGATACCAGTTGAATGCTTTGCTGAAGTTGGTTCCTTCGGGTGCAGTTAGTGCGAGTTTCCATGCGCGCACGTAATTGCCGAGAGTAACCTGTCGTCCTTGCGGTAGATAGACCACACGTTTCATTGGGCGGTTACTGACCGCGTCTATTTGAAGCGTAAGGTAACTGTCAATGGACCCAGTTATTTTCCGTGGTCATGAGAAAATCGGATTGTGAGAGGGTGTTCAAAGTGGTGTTAGTGCTCCCTGGGTAAAGTGCTTTTCCGCGAGCAACAAGTTCGAGAAGTCGCGCACTAAGATCAACGGTCGTAACGATGAAGGCGTCGTCTTCGTCTGTGGCACTCCAGTTTGTGTAGCGAGGCACGACGTTAGCATGGATGAGTTTGATTGGGGTGAACGCAGTCGTCGAGAAGTCTTCGGGGAGTATTAGGAAATCATTCGGTTCTGGGAGTGTGGTGAGTGCGGAAGCTGGAACAATTACAGCATTTCGCTCAAAGCTTGAAATGCGAAAGATAGTGGATGAACTTGTGGCGCGAAGCGTGATGTCATTCATTAATGTGAGTAGCTCTAAGGCTCGTTCCTGTGAAAGGTTAACGATTGCAATTATTCGCTGCTGTGGGGAAGTAGCAGGAGGT
>DATEIS010000113.1:0-6656 GCA_035278765.1 Pyrinomonadaceae bacterium
AGTTGTCGGTGCGGAACGGTCCGGCGGGGATGCCGGTATCGTTTGTGAGATTCGGATTCCTCGGGTTGTTATTGAATGCGTAACGGACGGCCACCGGCTGCGACACCTGCGGCGACCAAACTTCGACGCGATTGCGTCCCAACAGTTTTGCTTCAGCCCAATACCATTTGCGATCGGTGCCGGCGATGGCAAACTCTTCGGGCTTCGTCCCACGGCTCAGCTTCAATCCAGTGCCGACTTCAGAAAACGTCAGAACTATCCTCGAGTCTTTTTTCAGTGCAAACTGAAATACAGGACCAGACTTCACTAGCTTGTGGTTGTAAACATCGACGAGGGCCCAGCGCGCCATTCGCTTGCCGACGTCGAGTTTGTTCTTCGGATGAATATCGCGTGCCTCACCGAGATCGATCGTGACGATCAGTCCCGTGCGCGGCACTGTTTTCGCAGTAAGTCTTTGTGCGTCTCTTAAATGACTCCACGCTTCGTCTGCCGGATCGTCTTTCGTGGCCCGATAGTTTGGTAATTGCACGATGCCAAACGGAAAGTCACCTTCACCCCATCGCTCGCGCCACGACTTGATCATCACCGGCAGCAGGATGCCGTATTGTTGCGCGCGCGCTTCGTTCGATTCTCCCTGGTACCAGACAGCGCCGCGAATCGCGAAAGGAATGAGTGGCTGGATCATGCCGTTGTAGATCGAAGAGGCGATACGATATTCGCGCAAAGCGTCAGGCACGGAAGGCGAGGGCTGTGGAATCGCGTCTGCGGCTCTCGCCTTGTAAGACTCTTCTCGCCAACTCCGGATCGCTTCGTCGTATTGCACTCTCACTCGCGCTCGTTCTTCGTCCCAGATCTTCGTTCGATCGACTGTGGGCTTGAGATCGGGGGAAGCCAACAGATATTCAACCGGGGTCCACGCTTCAGCCTGCGAGCCTCCGTAAGAAGAGTTAATCAAGCCAATCGGAACGTTCAATTCTCTTTGCAACTCAACACCGAAGTAATATCCGGCCGCTGAAAACTCTTTCACCGATTCCGGATTGCAGGTCCTCCAAACGCCGAGCGGCGGCTTTGCGTGTTTGAAGGCGACCTGGCGGCTGACGTTGAACAAACGAATCGTTGGATGATTGGCGTTAGCGATCGCTTCTGCGCCGTTATAAGTCTCGCTCAACAGACGCTGCATGTTCGACTGACCGGCGACCAGCCAAACTTCACCAACTAAAATGTCTTGAAGTTCGATCTTGTTCTTGCCTTCGATTGTCAGGACCAACGGAGTTGCTATCGCCTTCAATCGTGGCAGACGAACCATCCAGCGACCATTGGCGTCGGCAGTCGTGCTCTTAACGTAGTCATTGAAGTGAACCCTCACCGCCTCGCCCGGATCAGCCGTTCCCCAGATCGGCACAGCCTGATCGCGTTGCAGGACCATGCCGCTGCTGATCACATCAGGCAGCGTCACATTCGCCCGCGCAACAGCAGCGAAGGATAAAAAAATAACTGCGATAACTAGTCTCATAATCCGTCCGTAATCCGTGTAATCTGTGGTTTCACTTCGACCGCAAATACATACGTCGGTCCAAGCATGTTTGATCGAAACACGATCCATTTCTGGTCAGGCGTGAACGTTACATTCGGCTCAAGACCGTAGTTGTGCTTGGCAAGATTCACGAGCCGCTCTGTCTTCAACTTCGATCCTGCCGGTCTGAACAGGTAAATCCACTGTCCATTTCCCGGCGCGGCCACACTGTTTGGTCCACCTCCATCGCCGGCGAACAACTCGCCATCCGGTGAAACGTTGAAGTGTACCGACCACTCCTCACGCGGCACGCTGTAACGAATCGTCTTGCCCGTCTTTACGTTCACACCTGCGAGCCAGAAGACTTCGCTCTTCGGTGTTTGCAGGTCGTACCAGATCATATCGCGTGGTCCAAAGAATTCATGACCTGCGATCTCCATGTCCATCGTGCGTTTGTGCATCAAACGCGGTTTGCCTTCATCGATATTGATGGACCAGATGCGATCGATTTTGTGCCACGGCCCTTCGTGGCAATACATCATCAGCTTCGGATCACTCGGCGAAAACTGAACGTGATTGAGCCAGTCAGTGCTCCGATAGATCGACTTCATCTCGCCGGTCTTGACGTTCACAGTGTAGAGCGCCATCGGCAGCTTCGCAGCGAGGCGACGCTCCATCATCTCGCTTTTGCCAGGGTAGTTGTCACCGGGTTGTCCGGGAGCAGGTGGACGCGGATTTGTGAACTGTTGTCCGCCTTCAACGTAACTGCCGCCGAGCAACGTCTCGTCGGAATTGAGCCCGAATCCCGATCCGGTTCGCAGCTCAGCGCGCTTCAGAATCTCGCGTGTCTCGCGCGTGTCGAGATTCGTTGCGTAGATCGTATCGCCTTTGAAGTAGAACGCCTGGCGTGTCTTTGGTCCAACGATCAGACTTCCGACGCGTCCTTCGACCAGCAACTCGCTCTTGCCTGTTTTGAAGTTGTACGTGTAGAGACCGGTCTGACTCGTGAAGACCATCTTGTCGCCGGAAGCCGTGTACGGATTCTGGTGAAAGTAGAGACTCTGGCTGCCGGGTTCATCCGTGAGACGAACGACGCGATGTCCAGTATCCGGATCGATCCATTCCTTCGGCGGCGGCTGTTGCGCCAGTATTTGAATCGCAAACGCGGCAATTGCCAACACAACTCCAACAACTCTCATATCAGAGCTCCGTTTTCAATAATCTGTGTAATCTGTGGATTACTGCGTGGTGTATCCGCCGTCGACCATCAAATGCGTACCCGTAATAAACGACGCCTCGTCGGAAGCGAGAAACAGAATCGGATACGCGACTTCGCGTGGATCACCAACGCGGTTCAGCAAGTGTTTGGGGGCTTCAGTCGCAATAAAATCTTCTTTCGACATTCCCACCAGAGCCATGTGATTCTCTGTCGCACGCGTCAGGATCGTACCCGGGCAAACACAGTTGACTCGAATGTTGAAACGCGCCAGGTCCATCGCCATGTTTCTCGTCATCTGCACAATCGCCGCCTTGGTCGAGCTGTAAGTGATGAACAACGGTTGCGCCACAAAACTCGAAATCGAACCGATATTCACAATCGCTCCACCACCTGTCTGCTTCATGTGCTCCGATGCATACTTGCTCATCAAAGCCGTACCAACAATATTAACGCTCAACGAGCGTTGCCAATCATCAACCGACGCCTCGAGTCCTTTGAGAACGAACACGGCAGCATTGTTGACAAGGATGTCGAGCCGTCCGAATGCGCGTACCGCTTCGTCGCACACTTTGCGACAATCGTCTTCGTTCGAAATATCAGTCTCAACAAACAGTGCCTCAAGTCCTTCACGCTCGGGCATCAACGGGTCTGCAATAACAACCTTCGCACCCTCTTCGGCAAACAACTCCGCCGTCGCACGCCCAATTCCAACGGCGCCACCAGTCACAATCGCCACTTTATCTTTGAGACGATTCATTTGTGCCTTTTGTGCTTTTTTGTGGCTAAAGTCGTTTCAATGCGTCGGGTTCGTATAAAGGAATAAAGATATCGGTTTCGCGCTTTATCCGCTCGGTTGTGATGTAGTACTCCTCAAGACTTTCCTGAATGCCGAGTGGCTCACCGTCGTCGACGTTACCGAATCGGAACACACAGTCAGAAAATCCGACTCTGCCCTTTTCTGTTTCGACCACATAACACATCGACGAGCGATGATGAACGCCGGCCCAGAAGCAACGAATTCCGGGTAAGACTTCGTCTTCATCTTCGAGCAGATGCACTTTCTCGTGGCCTTCGAACATCAGGTACTGCAACGTCTCATTCGAAATCCGAAACTCACGCGGCACGTGCATCGGAAACTTCTCGGCATGAAAGTCTTCGATCCAACCACGCTTTGAAATACAGATCTGAGCGTTCGGGAAAAGTTGAATATTTGCCGTCGCGTAAATCTGAAGCGGCGTGATCAGAACGTAATCAACATCCTCTGGTCTTATATCGAGTGAAGCCAACGCGTTCAGTGGCCGCTCACTTTCCTCACGGACGAGTTTTCCACGTTCACCAAAACCACTACTCCAACGCTTGTTCAACTCCGTCAGATCCGACGGTGGTCCCGTATTGATAATCGCCGTCTTACCGTTGCCACGAATCACCACCATCCAGAAATAAAGCTGCACCCAATCATTCCAATGACTCATCCAGTAAACTTCCGGCCCCGCCACCTCACACTGGCCCATCTTCAACAGTTGAATCTGATATGTCATCGAAGGTTAGTAAGTAGCTCTGCCGCCAGTCATGTCAAAAGTGAACCCGGTTGTGAACGCTGTTTCGCGCGAGACGATAAACGCAGCCATGTGCCCGATCTCGTCGAGCGTCCCACAACGCTTCATCGGGATCTTGTCGGTCATGTACTTCACTTGCGCTTCAGGCATCGCGTCGACCATCGGAGTTTGAATGACTGCCGGTGCAAGCGCGTTAACCGTTATCCCAGTCTCCGCATATTCTTTCCCCTGAACTTTTGTCATTCCAATCACCGCGGCCTTGGACGCGGAATAGGCCAGCATTCCCGCGTTGCCTTCCTTACCCGCCACCGACGCAATGTGCAGGATGCGGCCGTAATTATTCTTCAACATCCATGGCAACACCGCACGCGCAGTAAAGAACGAAGCCATAAAGTTCACTTCAAACACGAACCGCAGGTCATCAACGTCAACTTCATGACTCTTCATATTAGTGGCGCCCGTGACACCAGCGCTGTTGACGAGAATGTCGATGCGTCCGAACCTCTCAGCGATCTGATTAACGACATTCGTAACCTGATCTTCCTTTGTCAGATCGATCGCAAATGAAACCGCCCCCGGACCAAGCCTGGCCTCATGTAGATCGAGCGCCACCACCTGCGCGCCTTCAGCATGTAATTTCTTTGCGATCGCCAACCCCAGGCCTGACGCCGCACCAGTCACAATCGCTACTTGTTCACTAAATCCGTTCATAATCCGTGAAATCCGTGGCTAATACGGTCTGCTCAACTCGAGATCGCCATTTAACTCAACACCCCAACCTGGCTTCTCCGACAGCTCAACCACTCCATCCTTTGGCAACGGCTCACACTTGAACAACTCGCCAAACAGCGGCACGAGTCGATCAGCCTGCGGACTCATCACCAGAAACTCCGCAATCGGACAGTTCGTGAACGCATATTGCAGGTGATACGAAAACACACTCGAACCGTGTGGCACGACGGGAATGTCATAAGCCGCCGCCATGGCAACGATCCTTCGCGCCTCAGTTAGACCACCAACCCAGTTGATGTCAGGCTGCAAAATATCGGCGCACTTACGCGCGATCAATTCACGAAAACCATAACGCGTGTATTCATGCTCACCCGTCGTCACGAGGCAAATGCCGGTCAGCGCTCGCTTCAACTCAGCGTAACCATCGAAGTCGTCAGGCGGCAAACACTCTTCGATCCAGTGAAGGTCGTAAGGCGCCAATGCTTTCGCCAACTGAATAGCGTAAGGCACCGTCAACGCCATGTAGCAATCGAGTCGCAGCGGAAAGTCGGGACCGACCTGCTCGCGCGCTTCGGCCATCACGCTGATGTTCTTCTTGAGCCCCTCGATTCCATCGGCTGGACCATAACGACACGGAATCTTTGCGCCGTTGAAGCCCCATCGCTTGGCGAGATCTGGTCGCGAAGTCGTCGCATAGACCGGCAGCTTGTCCTTCGTCTTTCCACCAATCAGTGCATAGACGGGTTCTTCGCGCAGATGACCGAGACAATCCCAAATGGCGAGGTCTACTGCACTGATCGCTTGAACTGTGAGTCCCTTGCGACCATACGGCATCGTCGCGCGCCACATCTGATCCCAGATGAGCTCGACGTTTCTCGGATCCTGCCCTTCGACAAAACGCTTGAGATGCTTCTCGATGATGTAGCACGCCGGCTCACCGCCGATGCTGCAACCGATACCCATCGTGCCGTCAGTTAATTCGACCTGGACCACTACCGTGCCGAGTGCGTTGATACCCCAACTAGTCCGCTGAGCTTTGTACTGCTCGTACACCGACATCGGATTGGCAATCGGCAGATCGATGATCCAGTGATTGCCCTGCTGGTTGTGATAGTCCGCGCCCATCTCACTGGACGCGATCACATACGCACGCACCTCGCGAATCTTTGCCTGCTTCATAAGCCACAAAAAACCACAAAAGGCACATAAAGCACATAAAATTCAATCTGCGCCCTCGTGTGTTTTTCCTTTCTCGCTTTTTTCATTTTGTGCTTTTTGTGCCTTTTGTGGCTAAAAATCGAAACGATCGATGTTGTCTTTGTTGAAGATGAACGGTGCGCCAAGACGAACCTCATCGTTTACTACCTGAACCGTTCCCAGTCTTCCGGCTTTTAACTCACTGTCACCGCGTTTGAGTGTTCCATTGCCGAGCGCGTAAGCCGCCTGCACTGTCAGATACCCGAGGTCGACAGTATTCCAAAGCACCACACTCTCGACAACACCCGTCTTTACATAAGGCTTGTTCATGTTTGGCAACGACAGCCCCGTAACCTTCACGTCGGTGCGGCCAGATTGTTTCACTGCTTCCGCAGCCCCAGGCACGGCCGGCGCGGCGATCGCCATGATCACTTTCACG
>DATEIS010000114.1:0-3203 GCA_035278765.1 Pyrinomonadaceae bacterium
GGGTAGTAAAAGACGAGTATGTTCTTGATGCCACCGTCGAGAATTCCCTTCACGCCTTCGAGCGCTTCTTTGATCTCTGTTTCGGTTAAGGGAAAGGCGGCGGCTTGCTCGAAGATGAGCTCTTCTTCGTCAGTCTTTTTCACAAAGCCGATAAGACTGCCATTCAGCGTCACCGTGGGAATCGGCGCGTTTGATAACTTGTACCACTCCTGGCCAAATGTGCGAATCACGGAGAGAGGAAATCGTAACGAGTTGAGGATGAGCGGCCGGCCACGTTCGTAGTGGTGCATCAGCCCCAGTTCGACTTCTTTCGGGATAACGATTTTGCCTTGAAACTCGTGAACCGCGGTTCCGTCGAGATCCGTGATCACGAGTCCCGAGGTGGGAAATGACGACTGGCTAATAAACTGCTGAAGTTTTGCGTCTGTCTCGGCATTTAACAGCATGCGAGACAATATGGGAGACAGGATTTACAAGAGTGTTTGTAAATCCTGTCTAATGAGTGCGCTTCAGTGAAACGCTATGCCAACACCGATGCGAGAGCTGAGCTACCTGCCACAAAGACGGCACAAAATGCACAAGAGGTTGTCTCTCGGTTTGTGTCTTATGTGTTTATTGTGGGGCGCCGAGGAAGGAAGCCAAACGGAGTAGATCGGCGAAGACTCCGGCGGCAGTCACTTCTGGACCAGCGCCTGGACCTCTAACGATCATTGGTTGAGTGTTGTATCTAACAGTCTGAAAACTGACGATGTTGTCGCTGCCCTTCAGACTCGCGAACGGATGATCGAGCGGGTAAGTCTGTAGTCCCGCAGACATGCTTCCGTCATTATTAATCACGCCCACATACCGCAATACGTGACCACTCGCGCGTGCTGAGTCGAGGCGGTCGGCGATCGCATGATCGTGTTTGTCGAGTGTGTTCAGGTATTCTTCCAGACTCGCCGAACGTAGATCCTCCGGCACCATGCTTTCCACTTCGACGGCCTCCATCTCGACTTGAAGACCCATCTCGCGTGCAAGAATGATCAATTTGCGCGCGACGTCGACACCTGACAAGTCGAGACGTGGATCGGGTTCGGTCAATCCAAGCCCATGCGCTTCACCTACGATTTCCGAGAATGTGCGTGAACCGTCGAATGAGTTGAGGATGTACGAGAGGGTGCCCGAGAGCACACCCTCGATCTTGATGATTTGATCTCCTGTTTCGATCAGACCACGAAGTGTGTGAATGATCGGCAGTCCGGCGCCCACGTTTGTTTCGTAAAGAAAGTATCGTTGATGTTTGCGTGTCGCTTCGCGCAGGCTGCGGTAAGCCGCGAGTGGTCCGGAGTTGCTCTGCTTGTTCGGTGTGATGATGTTGATTCCTCGCGACACCCAACTCTCATAATGCTTCGGCATGTCGGCGCTCGCCGTTGCGTCGATGATTACTGCGTGCGGCAAGTGATCGGCTTGTACGTGATTGATGAACTGTTCGATGTCCGGTTCAGAAGAACTTTCGCTCAACTCATCGCGCCAACCATCGAGATCAAATTGCCCTTCATGAAGGATCATCCTCTGGCTGTTCATGATGCCGCGCACTCGCAGATCGATACCGCGTTCTGTGCGCAGTTCGTGAATGCGAGCGGTGAGTTGGTCCAGAAACGTACCGCCGATCAGTCCGGCGCCGATCACGCCGATTGAAAGAGTTTGACTCGAAAGATAAAAGGCCGAGTGCAGCGCGCGCAATGCCTTGGTCGCTTCGTGCTGTTCGATAACGGCCGAGATGTTTCGTTCAGACGATCCTTGTGCGATTGCTCTAACGTTCACGCCGGCTTTGCCAAGCGCGCTAAAAAACTGGCCGGCCATGCCGAGTCGTTCAATCATACCCTCGCCGACCATCGCGAGGATGCAACAACTCTCTCTGAGGTCTACTGTCTGAATTTCTCCTCGTTGCAACTCGGCGTAAAACGTCTGCTCGATTGTTTTCTTTGCGAGTTCAGCTTGCGCAAGCGGTACGGCGAAGCAGATTGAGTGTTCCGAGCTCGCCTGCGAGATCATCACGATCGAAACGCCCACGGCTCGCAACGCTCCGAAGAGTTTGTGGGCCACGCCGGGCACACCAATCATGCCAGTGCCTTCGACGTTTATCAGCGCCATGTCTTCGACCGCTGCAAAACCCTTGATCGGCAGATCGGGGAGTGACGACGCGGAGATTCTTGTGCCGGGAGCTTCCGGCTTGAAACTGTTTTTGATCCAGACGGTGATGTTCTTCGCAATTGCCGGCGCCATGGTGTTCGGGTGAATAACCTTGGCTCCGAAGTAGGCAAGCTCTGCTGCTTCCTGGTACGAGAGCTCAGGTATCACGATCGCGTCCGGCACGCGACGCGGGTCGGCGCTGAACACTCCATCGACATCAGTCCAGATCGTCACTGAGCCGGCGCCGAGTAGTGCGGCGAAGATCGAGGCGGATAGATCGCTTCCGTTTCGTTTCAACGTCGTCGCTGAACCGTCGTGTGTGGCGGCGACGTATCCGGTGATCACGACGAAATCCGTATCACCATGATCTGTTTGCCAAACATCTACGTTCGCCTGCGACAGCTTCCAGTCGATGGCGACGTTGTTGCTGTCCGGTTCGACTATGAGAACCGTGCGCGCATCGAGCCAGGTCGACGAATGTCCATTTGCTTCGAGATAGGCGTGCAGCATCTGCGCCGACCACAGCTCTCCGTGACCAGCGACGAATTCCATTATGCGTTCGGAAGGTATTCGCGTGATCCAAACACCTCGTAATACTTCTTCGATTGCCTTGAAATCCGAGACGATCGTTTCGCGAAGCGCTGCGGTTTGCGCAGTTGTAAGCGAGAGCTTGTCGATGGTTTGGAGATGTCTCGTTTGAAGTTCCTGGAGTTTAGTTAAATAAGATTCGTCCCGACTGGCGGCGAGCTCGACAGCCTGAATCAGACCATTAGTTACGCCGCTCATGGCAGATACTACAACCGCCACACGTTCGTCGGATGCGTGCGGCAACACGATCTCAGCAGCGGCGCGATATCTCTCCGCATCCGCTACACTCGTGCCGCCAAACTTGTGAACAATCCAGTTTGAGCTCATTTATGACAATCTACGGTAGAGAAGGCGCTCATGCCAACTTAAAGTTTTTCGAACGAACTGTAGGGGCGGCCCTCCGTGGCCGCCCGTGGTTTGTGTACGGATTCAAGAAACGA
>DATEIS010000115.1:0-19719 GCA_035278765.1 Pyrinomonadaceae bacterium
ACGCTTAACACGATCACGAGGAATCCCTTCACCGAACTGTCGCGGATCTGAAAGGCCGTGTACACCACCAGGGCGTAATGCATTCCCGGTTTGTTGTTGGTGGTAGAATCGATTAGCTCGTCGAGTGTCTCCAGATGCAACCGCGGCACCGAGAACGTCACGTGAACGTTCAGCAGATTTCCAAACATTCCCAGACAAGCATTTAAAAGAATATTGCCGACTTCAGTTAGCACCTCTCGAGCCGATTCATCAAGAAAAACGGAGGGCTGCTCTTCATCGGTCAGCAAGTCCGTGAGTTGCACGGCTCCCGCGTAGTTCAACAACAACAACGCATCGCCGGCGACTGGTCCGGCAAACACCTGATGAATGGAAGCGATGTCGCCGGGAACAAATCTCGCCAGCGCTCCTCGCAACTCTGCGGTGCGATAAACAGCAACCTCAGGTGGATTGAGTATCACCCGATGCCCTGTCAGTTCCGACAAAGCAGCGCCGGTACGCGCGAACGCAATGTTAATGAGTTCGGCAAGTGCGTCAGACTGCCGCTCAGTTAGTTTCACCGATGGCTCCTTCCGTGAGTGCTGCCTCGACAGCGGCGATCACTTGTTCCGGAACAAATGGTTTGTTTATAAATCCGAGTGCACCCGCGTCATCAACCATTTTGCGCGTGGAACTCTGGATATCGGCACTCGCAACTACAACACGTGCCTGCTGGTCCATCTCACGCAATTTCACGAGCACATCAAGACCGTACATTCCTTTCATGACTAGATCGAGCAGTACGAGACTTGGCTTCTCAAGGAAGTAAACTTCAAGAGCCCCCATTCCATCGTCCGCTTCCACGATCTCGTAGCCGGCGGATTCGAGGATTCGGCGCAAGGTCCTGCGTGAAAGCGATGAATCGTCGACGATCAGAACTTTCGGTCTCATACGACCTCCCTGATGGCGCGGGCCATGTCGTCCAGAGCGACGCTCTGATCGCTCAGTCCGGCTTCTATAACCGCTGAGGGCATACCGTACACTACGCAACTGCTCTCCGCTTCCGTGAAAACAAGACCGCCCTGGGACTTGATCCACGCCGCTCCCTGCTTGCCGTCGGATCCCATTCCCGTCATCACTACGCCCAATACCCGATTGCGGTAGACTTCCGCCACCGATTCGAATAGCACATCGACGGCAGGCCGGTGCAATGTGTTGAATGGCCTAGCATCGAGGTGTGTCACAACTTTGCCGTGTGCATCCCGTTTTACTGTCAGGTGACGACCCGCGGGCGCAAGGAAAACGCGACCCGGTTTAATCTCGTCGTCTTCAGCAGCCTCTTTCACTTCAAGATGAGACAATTCATTCAATTTCGCGGCGTACATCTCGGTGTAGCCGACCGGCATGTGCATCACCATCAAAATCGGAACCGGAAAATCTGACGGCAACTGTGGTATCAAACGCTTGAGTGCCTGTGGTCCACCAGTCGAAATACCGATCGCTACTAGATCTACCGAATGATTTCCGGCAATCTTGGTCGCGGGTTCGCTGGTCGTCGCAATCGGTGGCGCTGCGACAGTAATCATTCGATTTAGCGTGATTTGGCCGGCTGCTTTGACTTTTTCAATCAACGCCGTGCTGACTTCAAAAATCTTCTCACTCGCAAGCGCCGTCGGCTTCTGTACAAAATCGATTGCTCCGGCATCGAGGGCTGTCAGTGCAGCTTCAGCAGTCTCATTCGCGATACTCATGATGATGATCGGCACTGGTCGCCGCGCCATTTGTTCGCGTACAAAGCCAACGCCATCGAGCTCCGGCATAATGAGATCACACGTAACCACATCCGGATCGAGTTGGGCCACCATATCCAATGCTTCTCGTCCGTCGCGTGCCGTTCCCACAACTTCGACGAAGGGACTGCGCGAGAGTATTTCTCGGACGACCTTCCGCACGTAAGCGGAATCGTCAACTACGACTACTCTTAAGACTCGATCCATGTTAGTCAAATACTCTCTCACGCTTCACGTATACAAAAGCGTCGTCAATCTCGGTCAAGGTGAAGTCGGTCGTCAGTCTTAATAACGATTCCGCGGCGCCGACAAACAAATAACCAGGAGGACGTATGTACCTGGCAAAAGAACGAACAACCCGACCGATGGCGCTTTCCGAAAAGTAGATAAAAACATTTCGACAGAAGATAAAGTCTGACGATGCGAGCGGCGCGATCTGGCCCTCATCGATCAAGTTTGCAAGGCCCCACTTGATTCGTGAATGTATGTCGCTTCTCACGCGCCAGGCTGAGCCTTCCGGTTCGAAATAGCGAGCGCGCAAATCGTGCGGCAAGTTTCGGAAGGCACGATCTCGATAGACACCTGCCGTAGCTCGTTCGATCGCCTTTGAGCTCGCGTCGCTGGCCAAAATCTCGATCGAAGCACGTTCAAACAACCCAGCTTCGGTCAATGCGATGGCAATCGTCAATGGCTCCTCGCCGGTGGCGCAGGCTGCACACCAGATCCGCAACGTCGAACCGGTTTTTTTTGCGAGCCATTGCGGCACGAGGGTTTGGACCAAAGCACGTATTTGATCGAACTCGCGCCAGAAGTACGTCTCCTGGACCGAGAGCGCGTTCATCACGTTTTGCCACTCTGCGCGTGCAGAGGCGTCGTATTTCAGCAGGTAGTAATAATCGAGAAAGGAGCTGAAGCCCCGGTCGATAACGAGTGACGAGAGTTTATCGATCAGCAGATCGCTTTTGCCGTTATCAAAGAACATTCCTGTACGTTCATGGATCAAGCTTCGAATCAGCGACGTGGTGCCCTCAGGTAATGCCAGATTCTGTGAACGAGACAGCATAGTTTTCGAACGCGTTTATCCACAGATTACACAGATTCAATCTGCGTAATCTGTGGTTCCCTTACTCTTGCTCAACGCAACCTCAGCGGCATGCGCTACATCGGGATCGTCGTCTTTAACCAACCCGGCAACGATTCCGGCGATACGCTCGCCGCCAATCTGTCCCAGCGAATCAAGGGCCGCAATGCGCACATGGTTAAACTTTTCGTGCTCAACGATTCTCTTCAGCGCCTCGACGCTATCCTCGGACCTAACGCGACCCAAAGAGCGCGCGCTGAAATAGCGCACCCAAACATCTTCATCAGCGAGCCCTTCAACCAACGGCCGCACGACTTCCGGCGCAAACATGTTGCCCAGCGCCCGCGCCGCCGCAGCGCGAACCTCAGGCGTTTCTTCCTTCATCGCGTGGATAAGGACGTCGAGAGCATGCTCGTCTTCGACAAATGGCAGGTGCTCGAGCGCCGCACATCTGACTCGCTGGTTCAGGTCGTGACTGAGTTCGAGCAAAGCAGCCGCCGCTTCCGGATATCCAAAGTATCCTGCAATCTTCACCGCCGACTCGCGAACGTTCGGATCTGGGTCATGCAGAAGCGGAATGATACGTTCGGCCATTGACGGCAGCGTGAGCGAATTGAGCGCGCTGACTGCCGCCTGCCTGATCGAAGCGTCAGTGTTGCCGATCAAATTCACTAATCCGTCGATGGCCTCCGGATCTCCAATTTGGCCAAGCGCGTTTGCTCCCTCGACGGCCAGAGAGTCGTCAGTCAGTGTGTCTACGAGCGCCGGTGTCGCCTTTGCATCGCCGATGCGTCCGAGCGCGACAACTGCGGATCGCCTTACTTCGAGGTCTTCCGATTCCAATTGTGAGATCAGTAACTCGACAGTTGCGGGGCCATGCCGCACGAGCGCTTCGATAATCTCGTCGCGCACTTCGACGCGCCCCATCAATCGCGTGAGCGCACGATCCACGCCGGAGCGCTTTAGCCAGCCAAGAACGAGGGCAATCGAGCGAAGCGGTTCTTTGCCGGGCTCTGCTGCCAATGAGTCCAGCAAGTTCTGAATGCCTGTTGGAGAGATTTCACGACTGGCTAGATCCGAGATGTAAGCACCTTCGGAATATTGCCTCTCGTAACGATCGTGGATGGCAGCAAGCGCGTCCGCAATCACAGGGGTTGGAACACCTGGCGTATTCAATAACGCAATCAGAGGCGCCACTGCACTGTCATCGCCGAGTTGGCCCAGCAGAGTGACTGCCGGCTCGCGCAAGAAGTCGTTATCCAAAAGCGCCATCATCGCCGGGGCAACACGCGCATCGCCGATCTTTGAAAGAGATTCGAGTGCCGCAAAACCAAGGAAGAAGTCTCTCGACTCAGCGATCTCAGCGAGTGCATCAACGGCGGATGCTGCTTTCAGTTTGCCCAGTGCTTCGATCGCGTGATACCGCACGTTTGTGTCTTCGTCATGTAGTAGCTTTATCAATCCGTCGATTGCGCGATCACTACTTTGATCACCCAGGGCCAGCGCTGCTTGCATTCGCAGATCCGGATCGGGATCGTTCAGTAATTCGAGTAACGGCGCGAGGGTGTCGACCTCACTCGCAGACAACACTTGAAGCGCACTATTCAAAAGCGCCGGATTATGATGATTCTTGACTACGAGACTGACGAGCGCTGCAATCGCTTCCGGCGCCGCACGCTGCGACACTCCCTTGATCGCGGCGCGTCGAACTCTCCAACTCTCGTCACTCAACGCATCGAGCAACGGCGTAGCGTCGTAAGACGCGTCGTCGCTTAGAGTCTCAGCCGCATTCAGCCTCGTTGCTTCATCGCCTTGAGTCAAACGCGTCGACAGTTCGCGCTCACGTTCGAGTCGCTCCGTGACGTCCTCGACCGTCACAATGAGTCCGGCAATCGTGTCGTCGTCACGCAATGGCGCAATCGTGACCAGTTGCTGCATCTTGTCGAAATGCTTCGAAGGTGTTGTGGGAGCGCAAGGAATGAGGTAATGATGAAAGGCCGTGGCCAACACTTCAACGACGCCATCATTAAGTGATTTCTGAAAGCGCTTTAACAGCCCGCGTTCCTCGAGATCAGGCACGACGGCAGTCAACGCCTGACCCGAAGCAGCTTCCTCACTGATGCCGGTGAGTCGCGCCAGCGTGGCATCCCAAACTCGAATCACGAGCTTAATATCTGTTGTAAAAACGCCGACTGTCGGCTGCGAATTATTCACGAATTATCTCAATATACGCCGAAGGCGTTGGCTAATTTCAGCCCAGGGTTGGAGCGAAGCGACTACCCTGGGTTAATTAATAAATCAAGTAATTAACCCTGAAAGGGTTCGCCGCAAGAGGAACCCTTTCAGGGTTTCAGCACCTGTTTTTGATCAGTACCCAGGGTAGTCGCTTCGCTCCAACCCTGGGCTGAAATTAGCCAACGCCTTCGGCGTATTTAGTCTGAATCATTGATCTCTGAAGACGCTTTGTTCGCACGCCGCCGTTTCGTCTTAGCCGTGTGCGACTCCCGATTGCCATTGCCGACAACCATGCCGTCCATGATTTCACCGAGTTCGCGGGCGCGGTCCGCGAGCCCTGATGTGCTGGTTAACGTTGCTTTCATGCCCTCGGCGCTGCGATTGGTTATCTGGCGCAGCTCGGTAACCGACGTACGAATCTTGTCAGCAGCATCGAGGTGATTGCGATTGGCATTGGTGATCCGCAGCGCTTCCTTCGAAACATTTCCGACGGCAATACTCATTTCGTGTGACGTGCGTGACTGCTCACGCATCGCTTTCGACACCTGATCAGCTTGCAAACGCATATTCTGCGACGCAACAGTGATTTCCGACGACGCCTTCGCCTGCTCACTCATCGCTTTGCTGACTTCGCTGACCTGCCGCGCGAGTTGCACTGCCTCTTTCGATACCTGATCACCGGCAACTGCCTGTTCACTCAACGCACGCGCAGTTGTCATCGCTCCGCGTCGCATTGACTCGACGGCTGCGCTGATCTCCCTGGCCGCGGCAGCTTGTTCGTTGGAAGCCTTGCGCACTTGCTTTGCCGAACCACTCGTAGCTTGAGCGGCCTTGATGATCTCTCTTGCAGCGCGGCCTTGTTCATTCACTGCCTTGCTGACTTCCTTCGCCGTCTTGCGCATCTCCAGCGATGCTTTGACGATCTGCTGCGTGGCTGCGGCCTGTTCGACCACTGCACTCGAAACTTGTTTTGTTTGTGTTGCGGTAGTTTCAATTGCGGTAACGACTTGTTGACCGGCCGTAAGTTGTTCCTCTGTCGCATCGGCAATCTGAGCGACAAGCTGGGACGCTTGATTGATGCCGGCGAGTATCTTCTTCAGCCCTGCCGCTCCTTCGTCTGCAAGCTGTCCGCTTTCTTCGGCTACACGCATTCCATCACTTGCGGCAGTTACCGCTTCGCGGACTACTTCCTGAAGCGATCTAATGATCACTGCAATATCAGCAGTGGCTTGCGCAGACCGATCGGCGAGATTTCTGATCTCTTCCGCCACTACCGCGAACCCGCGACCCGCATCACCTGCGCGAGCTGCCTCGATTGAAGCGTTCAACGAAAGCATGTTGGTCCGTTCGGCAATAACGTTGATGGTGTTGACGATACTGCCTATCTCGTCTGAACGTTTTCCCATCTCGCGGATCACGCCGGCTGACTGCTCCATCGCCGAACGCACACGCAATAGTCCCTGCATCGATTTCTGCGCAGCAGCTCCACCTTCTTCCGCTTGTTTGGTTAACTGGGTCGTGGATTCCTCGGCACGCTTTGTTAACGCGACCACGGAATGTAACGAACGATCCATTTGATTAGCGCTATTCGCAGCGTTGGTCGCGGCGTCGTTGATGCGCTCTGCGCTTTGGGCGACACCCTGAACTGAGCGCGCCATTTGTTCGATCGAGGTTGATACTTCTTCGACTGACGACGCGAGACTCTCGGTCATCGCCGCGACCTCTTCGATCGACGCCGCCATTTCGTTGATCGAAGAAGACGTTTGCTCCGCTGAAACCGTCAGGTCATCGGCGTTTCCAGAGAGACTCGCGATCGAGGCTGCCACTTCTTCGATACTCGCCGCGGTTTCATTTACTGATGCGTTAAGTGAATCCGTTTCAGCGCTCACGGCTTTGATCGAACTGGCGATCTCCGTCATCGCGCCGGTTACTTCCTCAGCGGACGTTGCCATACCCTGGGCCGCGCCGGTTACTACCTCGATGGACCGTGTGTTCTGCTCAACAGCGGCCGAGATCTGCGTGATCGAGGTGGACAAAGATTCTGCGTTCTTGCTGACCTCTTCGATTGACGCGGCACTCTCGTTAACTGACGAAGCGAGTTCTTCAGTTGAAGTTGCAATCGACTCGAGTTGTGTCGTCGTCTCGCCCATTGATGCCGTCATCTCGTTGGCGGTCGCGACCGTTTTTTCGAGTACACGCAACTGTACTTCGGCTCCTTCAGCCACCTCGTTTGCGGTCACAGTGATTTGACTGGCCGATTGGGCAACCTGCAGCGCTTGCTGGCGAACCAATCCGATGTCTCTGTCAAGGTTGTTGCTTGGGCTCTGTATCGCCTGAGACATAGTTCTATCTCCCGTCCATTATTATTTCTGTATTGGTGGGTGAAATCTGTGGCTCGACTTCGTATTCAAGGTCAAGCACCGCGTCTAAATTTAAAATGAGAATCATGCGTTCACCAATCGTGGCAATACCTTCAAGATAATGACCACTCAATCCGGTAAGCGCTTCGGGCGGCGGTTCGATCGACTCCGGCGAAATTTTTAGAAACTCGCGCGCCGTATCGACGACAAGTCCGACCACCCTCTTTTCTGTGTTAATGACAACCAATCGCGAACGCAGGTCACGTTCAATTTTCTCGAATCCAAAACGGGTGCGTAGATTCAATGCCGGAATTACCTGGCCGCGAACAAGAACCACTCCCTCGACCGCGGAATGAGCATTGGGAACTGAGGCAACGTCGTCGATCATCTCGATCTGCTGTACAAAACGACTGCGCACACCGTACGTCGTGCCCGCTAATTCGAAAAGTATGAAAGGTTCCATTTCTGTCTATCCGTGGCTAATGTTTTGACGTCACTGCGAGCTGTTGTAGTGCGGTAATGTCCAGTATCAACACTACGCGCTGGTCTCCGAGTTCAGTTGCCCCAGCAATGCCTTTGCTTTGTGCGAGTGGATCTTTAATAGCACGCACTACGATCTCCCGCTGTCCGAGTATTCGATCAACCGCCAGACCCACGGCGTTTGTTTCCTCGCCAATCACGAGCACATGGAAGTTGTCGCCACGCTGATGACTCATCTCAAAAACGCGTGCGAGTCGAATCAAAGGCAAAACCTTTCCGCGATAGGAGATGATTTCGTTATTCTCCAACACTCTCGTCGCTGACGACTCCACTTCCAGAACTTCCCTCACCGCCGACTGTGGCACTGCGAACCGCTGACCATTCACACTGACAATGAGTGCTTCAGCAATCGCGAGTGTCAAAGGCAACTCGATGGTGAACGTCGTGCCTTCAGTGACTCTCGTCGCGAGTGATATTCGCCCGCCGAGTTCTTCGATTGCTTTCCTGGCGACATCCATGCCCACGCCACGACCGCTCTCCCGGTCAGCTTCATCGCGTGTTGAGAATCCGGGAGTCGAGAGCAGATTCAATAACGCGTCGTCATCAAGTTGAGCGTTTTCCTGACTAAGACCCCGGGTTTTTGCGCGCGCGAGGACGAGTCTGCGATCAATGCCGCGCCCGTCGTCAGCAATCTTGATAACGATTTTCTCGCCGGCGGTCATCGCGCTCAGCGTTAGCAGACCTTCACTTCGCTTCCCTAGCGCTTCACGTTCGGCAGCGGTTTCGAGTCCATGACTAACAGCATTGCGCACGAGATGCATGAGCGGATCCATCATCCGCTCGACGAGGAACTTGTCGATCTCCGTTTCGCCGCCACTGAGTTGCACGATGACTTTCTTGCCGCTTTCACGCGCGAGGTCGCGAACCACGAACGTCATACGCTCAAAGATCTCGCCGATTTGGACCATGCGCACTCGCATGACGCTGTCGCGCAGATCTCGCAACTGCCGGCTCATGCTCAGACTCGTTTCCTGAAGTGAACGCCAGAGGGCGGGCGGCGTAGAACGTTTTAACTCGTTCAGTTGTTCCTCGAGCCGGGTACGACTGATCACGAGGTCACCGATGATTCGCATCAATTCATCGAGGCGATCGAGATCGACACGCACGACGCTTGCCGGCGCTATAGTTGGGACGGGCTGCGGTTCCTTTGGTCGCGGAGTAGGCCCGACTGGGGCAGGCTTGAATGTCAGACCGTCAGCTTCAAGACTCGCAATCGCTGTCTTGTCCGCGCTGGTCGCGACGATAAACTCGAAGGCAATTTCGCCGGCGCCTCTAACAACCGGCTTTGCCTGAATCAGTTGACCCAACTCCTGCAGTCGTGATCGCACGCTGTTGACGTTGATGCCGCGCTCGGCGAGTTCGGCAGTAGGCGTAAACTCGACCTGCCAACGCGTGTCTGTTGCATCGGTCACTGATTCTTCGGGAGATGTCGCCGGTGGTGCTTCGACACTGGCTGAGTCAGCGGAGACGGCTTGCAGTCGTTCTACGATCTCATCGATTGACGGAATGGGCTGATCGTTGCGGCGGGCATTAATAACGTTTTCGAGTAACGAAACGCCGGCCACAAGCGCTTCGAATCCCGACTCGCTTAGAACGACCGTTCCTTCGCGCAACTCGCGCAGGTAGCTTTCGAGATGATGGGCGAGTTGCTCAGCGGCGCCAAGGCCGACCATTCCGGAAATGCCTTTGAGAGTGTGGAAGCTGCGAAAGAGATTATCGAGGAGGGTGCGATCGACTGTGGGCGTGTTGACTTCGTCTTCGAGCGTCACGAGCGAGCGGCGTATTGATACGAGGTGTTCGTCACATTCGGCGTAGTAGTCGTCGAGAAACTGATCGAAGAACTCACCACGATTGCCGGGATTTGGTTTATCCATCAACTTGCCTGCAGGAGTGAGCTGACCACGTCAGCCAACTGCCGCGGATCAAAAGGCTTTGTCAGGTAACGATTTGCGCCTGCGGCCAGGGCTTCTGAACGGCTGGACTCCTCGCCTTTAGTCGTCAGCACGACGATGGGAATGTTTCGATAGGCCTGATGACTCCGCACAAAACCGATCACCTCCATGCCGTGCATATCCGGCATGTTGAGGTCGAGCACCATCAGGTCGACGGGTTCGATGGCGAGTCGTTCGATGGCTTCGAGGCCGCTGCCCGCCTGTGTAGACTTAACCCTCCGCAGCGTGCCCAACGACGTGATCACCATCCGCCTCATCGTGGGCGAATCATCAACCACTAAGATATTGTTCATCTTGTCGGACATTTAGAAGACACACCACACCTGGCAAGTTCTGCCAATCCGCGGGGGCGCGCAAAGGCAAATCAGGGGAAAGGAATGACGGGGACGGTTATTGTACGGGAAAGCTCAAAAATACCAAAGTTGCAATTTAGGCCTGAATTGGGCGTAACTGTAGGGGCGGCCCTCCGTGGCCGCCCGTGGTTTTGGTAAATGGTTCAAGTAGCAGCGGCCTCGAATTTTGCGAACACCTACCAAAGCCACGGGCGGCCACGGAGGGCCGCCCCTACAGTTACGCCCAAATCTGTCCGTCCGTCGGTGGAGGTTATTTCGCGCGATAAACCCTAACGCTTCACTCAAAAACCATCTTTCGATTAACCAAGCGTGGCACAGATGAACGCGAGGCCCAGTGCCCAGGCTATTACGGCGCTTAAAAGGAGTTTGAGTAGTTTCATTTACAAGATCAACGCCGGACACGCCAGACGATTAACATTTGCGTCGCGGTCCATCCATCCCATATCTTACGGCTCCTGCAATCGAGACCAGTCAGAGGTTGAAACGAGATGATTCATCACGCGGTGTCCCTCCTGGGCTTCGTGATCTTCGCGGCTTTGGCATGGTTACTGTCCAGTAATCGACGCCGAATCGCGTGGAAAACGATCGCGTGGGGTGTGGCACTGCAGCTCATCATCGGTCTGATCATTTTCCGTTTACCTGGTTCACACAGACTCCTGCTCTGGCTAAACGATGCTGTGCTCGCGTTACTCAACGCCTCAAAGAGCGGTTCGACGTTCCTGTTTGGACCACTTGCAGCTAGTCCCGGGGAAACAGGCTCGGTCGGTTTCATTCTCGTCTTCCAGGTTCTTCCAGTCGTGATTTTCTTTGCGGCATTCACCGCAATGCTCTATCACCTGCGCGTGTTGCAGGTCTTCGTGCGCCTCTTCGCGTGGCTCTTTCACCGCACGATGAGAATCAGTGGCGCGGAATCACTCTCGAGCGCCGCGAACATCTTTGTCGGCATTGAATCAGCGCTCGTCGTCCGGCCGTATCTGGAACGGATGACACGCTCCGAGTTGCTACTAATATTGACTACGGGAATGGCCACGGTCGCATCGAGTGTGCTCGGCGTGTACGTCGCTTTTCTCACGAACGTGTTTCCACAAATCGCAGGACACTTGATCTCGGCTTCGATCCTTGCGATTCCTGGATGCGTAGTAGTCTCCAAGCTGCTCATTCCCGAAACTGAAACACCCGAAACACTCGCGGCGGTTCCACCCGAAGACGAATCGGATCGATCGAAGAATCTGATCGGTGCGATTATTCAGGGCGCAATGGACGGTCTCCGACTGGCGGCAGGAATTTGTGCACTCATCATCGCTATCCTCGGAATCGTTGCCCTTCTCGACAAGCTACTCGGCGTTGTGAGTTCGTGGTTTGGAATGGGCGAGCCACTTTCCATCGTGAGGATCCTGGGCTGGGTGTTTTATCCGTTTGCGTATTTACTTGGAATACAGTCGAGCGATGTTCCACTCGCAGCACGTTTACTCGGAGAGCGAGTGATACTCACCGAAGTCTTCTCCTACAACCACCTGGCCCAGTTAATCTCCGGCGGCCAAATAACCGATCCCCGAACGGTTATTATCCTTAGCTATGCCCTCTGCGGCTTCGCGCACGTTGCTGCGATGGCAATCTTCGTCGGTGGCACCGCCGCTCTCGCACCTTCGCGCCGCGACGATCTCGCAAGTCTTGGGTTACGAGCGCTGCTTGCTGCCACGTTGGCGACGCTGATGACGGGCTGCATAGCGGGAATATTCAGCGGCGGCCAGGGCGTGTTGGTTGTTGGCCCACCGGGTTAATCTTTTTGTTCCGCTTCTTCCATGTGCCGCCAAACGTCTGGACTCGTGCCGTCAACGTCGGTGAAGCCATACACTCGCGCCAATTCACCTGAACTAACCGACTGTTGATTCCAACGCGCGCGAACCGGATCCAGTGCGAGCGAAACGATGGCGCGTCCGACGTAACGAGGCGACTCCGAAAGCGCGAAATCCGGCGGCGCAACAGGTTGTCCACTCTGCGCGCGCGCTGGATCCACCGCCTCACGCCAGTTGCTCTCAGTTACGCCAAAGTTTTCCAGCATCATTTCTGAGCGTAGCCATCCTGGCGTGATCGATACCGCCGTCGCGCCATGAGGCGCCAGTTCGTGTCCCTGTGAGTAGGCGAGCCGGTTCACCGCGACTTTGGCCAAATCGTAATAGACCGAAATTCTGTAATGTGAGGCGTTGTACTTCGTCGTGCCGTCAGTGACTTCGACGAGCAGTCCACCAGGTTGAGCGATGAGCAACGGTAAGAGATATTTCGAAGTGATGATGTGAGTGTCGATTGCCAGGCGCAGGATACGCAGCCCCTTTGCAAGATCGAGTTCCCACACGGGCGTATTCCACTCTGCCGGACCACCCTTAAGCACCTCTGCGCCCCAGATGTCGTTCACCAGAATGTCGATTCTTCCGAACTCCTTTTTGAGACGCTCCGAAAGTTTCTGCACTTCATCGGGCACGAGGTGGTCCAACGGTATTGCGATCCCGGTTCCGCCCAGCTTCGTCACCAACTCCGCAGTCTCTTCGATCGTCTCGCTCCGATCGTAGTCAGACTTAAGCTTTCGCACACTGCTGGTTCGTCCGGTGCAGATAACAGTTGCGCCTGCCTCGCCGAGCGCCATTGCGATACCACGGCCGGCGCCGCGCGTCGCACCAGCAACCACTGCAATCCGGCCTCTTAATGCGTCACGATCGTACGGTAAATTCATGAAGTGATTCTATCTCAGAATTCCTTCACACCATTTCATAAAGAATTCACGTCAGTTTCAAGACTTTCAGTTTAGCTCCCGGTATCTTCCGCACCTCGAACCCCGCGGAATACGCCGCGTCCCTAAAAACTGCAAACAGATTGAGAAGGAGACTGATGATGTTTCAACTTAGGTTCAAGAATTCGCTAGTTGTCTTACTTGCCCTCGTCGCATTCGCACTCTTCGCCCCCGCGTCGA
Source organism: Pyrinomonadaceae bacterium (assembly GCA_035278765.1). GTDB lineage: Bacteria > Acidobacteriota > Blastocatellia > Pyrinomonadales > Pyrinomonadaceae > PSRF01. Next base: position 13,253 of record DATEIS010000115.1, read on the forward strand.
CTTATAGCCAGGACAAGGTCCTCGTTACCAACACAACCTCCGAGCCTGTGCCGACGGTGGCCCAGGGGACTACCAAGGTCGCCGGAACTATTCTGGTCGGCAATACAGCAGCCGCTCCCGCTTTGGTCCGCGACGTAAACGCCGCGTCGGCCACGCATCTCGGTCGGAAGGCCAGCGAGATCGTCAGCCTTAGCGGGCTATTCAATGCCAATAACGAGATCTTTTTTATGCGAACACTTCCTGACGGCACCGTCGCATCGTTCACTGTTCCGACTGGCAAAGTGCTGATCATCACGGACGTTAACTGGCAGATTGACTCTGGAAACCCCGGCACCGTCGCGCGCTTATTACTCAGGATCGAGAACACCGCGAACCCGATCTTCATCCGTAATGTCCACAACTCCGTGCTGACACTCAACAGCGCCGGAGTAAACGCATCGAATGAGCGCCTGGGAACCGGCATAGCAGTCTCGTCCGCGGCAAAAATCACTGCCCACCTGACTGCTCCCTCAGGCGCCCTCAGCAGTCTCTACCTCCTCGGCTACCTCGCCCCGGAAGAATAGAAAGCTCGCAGCGTTTTCGAACGAACGGCCAGCGCCGATAGGTGCTGGCCCTTTTACATTTCGAATGTGAGTGGTCGGCTCCAGAGTGACGTTGTTCAACTGTTAATCAAGCTTGTGCTATGCTGTGCACAAAATTCAGTGCAGATTTAGCAACGGAGCACAGATCGATGAAACTTACACGCGACATTCAGAGCCTTAGCACCTTCAAACGCGACACGGCGAAGATTGTGCGTCAATTAAAAAAGACCGGACAGCCGGTAGTGTTAACAGTTAACGGCAAAGCTGAGCTGGTGGTCCAAGACGCTGCGAGCTATCAGAAGCTCCTGGAAGCACAGGATAGGATGGAAGCGATCGAAGGTATAAGGCGTGGATTGGACAGTATGAAGCGAAACGCTGGCAAGCCGGCAGAAAAGTTCTTCAGAGAGTTTTTCGCGGAGAAAGGCATCTCGGAGCGCGAATGAAGCGGTACGCAGTTGTCTTCGAGGAATCGGCGCAGCTTGATGTGCGACGATCTTACGATTGGGGTTGTCGTGTCTGGGGCAAGAAGGAAGCCCAACGATGGATTCGCGATTTACGCGCAGCAGTTCTCAACCAACTCGCACTGATTCCCAAAGGCTTTCCGCTTGCGCCCGAGGACGAAGAGTTTTCCGAGGAAATTCGACAGATGGTTGCGGGCCGTTATCGTGTACTGTTCACCATCAGAAAGCACAAAGTTCACGTGCTCCAGGTGAGAGGTGCTTATGTCGGAGGTGAGTGAGTGTGAAATGATCATTCATTAGTGCAGAGGTGAATGCATGTTAGCAACTGCTGATGAACTGCTTGCGAATATCAAACAGTTGTCCGATGAGGATCAATTGCGGATTGTCCATGCAATCCTAGCCAACCTTGGCGCGAGCGAACTTCAAATAACTCGTGTCTGGGCTGACGAAGCGCGTAAGCGTTGGACCGCCTACAAAGCCGGTAAAATTCCGACAGTGTCTTATGAAGAGGTAATGGCTAAGCACAGACGATGAGAGATAATGAGAATCCGCTTTCCTCACGGATCGCTGCTTGCGGGAACAAAAGCCCTCCAGCTGAACTCTAAACTCTTTACCCGATAATCGATTCGATTACGGTAAAATGAACCGGGCTGGGTTCGTAAGAACCACAAAACACGTCATGCGAATCAAGCAGACACTCATATTTGTTGGTCTCGCTCTGACGCTACTCTATACGTACTACACTCAACGCACCCCGCAGAACAATCAGCCAAAACCTAAGTCCTGGGAAATCGCTTTCGAGCAACCATTCGAAGAAGCGCGTCAATTCTCTGAAGGATTAGCTGTTATCAAATCGGGTGACAAATATGGATACATCGACGAGACCGGCAGAGTGGTTATCGAACCACAGTTTGATGGCGCCGAGGGCTTTTCCGAAGGCATGGCCTGCGTAACGATCGACTACAAAAAAGGCTTCATAAACAAGAGCGGCGAGATCGTCGTCAAGCCACAGTTTGAATACGCGTGGGACTTTTCGGAAGGGCTCGCGTTGGTGAGTTCTCCCAATCGAGTCGTAAGCTACATCGACAAATCCGGAAAGGCCGTGCTCAAAGCAAGATGGAAATCTGTGACGCTCTTCTCTGAAGGTCTTGCAGGGGTCAGCACTGGTCCAATATCGGAAGGTCACTTCGACTACATCGACCAAACCGGGAAGCCTGTCATCAAAACAAAGTTCATTGCCGCCAGCGAATTTTCTGAAGGACTGGCCAAAGTCTTGATTGAGCCTGAAGGGAAATCCAATCGCGGTTATGGATTCATCGATCGGAGTGGCCAGGTTGTTATTGCTCCGGCCTATGAAGAGGTTGGTGAAAAGTTTTCCGATGGCCTCGTCAAAGCTCGGGTGCATGGGAAATGGGGATATATCGATAAGACTGGCACGATAGTTATCGAACCTGCGTTTGATGAAGCCGATGACTTTTCTGAAGGATTGGCGTTAGTCAAATCGGCTGGCGACTATGGTTTCGTCCGGCGGGATGGTCAGCTTGTAGTGAAACCGCGCTTCATGATGGCAAGCCGTTTCTCTGAAGGGCTTGCATCGGTTAATGTCCGCGGCAAGTTTGGCTACATCGACAGAAATGGAAACTTCGTTATAGAACCGCAGTTCGACGCGGCTGATTCTTTCTCCGAAGGCCTCGCGCTCGTTTTAATTGACAAGAAACCTGTCTATATCAGGTTAGTCAAACCACTCGTAGCATTGCAGAGATAAATCTTGAACCTATCAAATCTTCGATTCTTACTCATCTTCCTACTGGGCTTCGGTCTGCTTGGCTGTGGTTCAAGTTCAAAGGAACGATATGACGCCGCGTTCAGCGAAGCCACCAAGACCAGTGACCAACAAATAAAGGTCATGAACGAGTGGGCGCGGGAATTTGGCCAGGTATTTACAGAGCAAAACCGAGCACAGTTCCCTTCCAACCGAGACTGGTTCAACAGCCGCGCACAAAAAATAATATCGCTCATTGACGAAAGCTCGCGACTAGGTAACCAGGCGACAGAGAAATATGAAGAAGCAGGACGTCTGATGAGCAGGGATCAAGACAGAAGAGGGACGGCCCTCATTGTTGCATCATTCCGAAAAGGTACAGAAATCGAGCAACTGTTCAAAGCGCAAGCGCAACTCGCCTCAGATCAAACGATCACTGACGCAAAGACATTCAACGAGAAGTTTGCTTCGCTCAACGAACAGATTCGACAAAAGCAAAAAGAAAAAGACGATCAGTTCGCCGCAGGAAAACGATTGATGACAACGCAGTAGAGCGGGATGGATCTAATGCATCTTGAACGGACCGCCATGCGGCTCTGGCTCTAAATCACGACGACTCGAGTCCTGAATCACCTCATGCATCTCCAGCACATTCGACTGTGAAAACGCGTCCTTCGGAAGCGTGCCTGATTGTGCATGTCCCTTCACAAACGCATCGGAGCGTACCCAGTTGAGGAAATCCTGCCGGCTATTCCAGGTAGTGAAAACCACGTAAGGATCACCTTCGTTTACCGGACGCAGAACCTGGTTTGAAACAAAACCCGGCATTTGGTCCACCAGCCCGGCGCGTTCACGAAACCGCTGCTCGAAGGCTTCGGCGTATTCCTGCTTTACATAAATGCGATTGGCGACAGTTATCACGATGGCCCCTCCCTTTGCTTCCCTGCTCAGATGATAGCACCTCATTCATCTCGTGATGGCTTTGAGCGTAGTCGTTTGATCTGTGATCGGCGTGCTTTTTCCTCGAGCGTGCGATTTTTTGCGGCGCGCGGGATTCGCGTGGGCACACGTTTCGGAGGCCGATAATTTAACTGCGCGACCTTGTTCCGCAGCCTCTCTAGACACAACGCCTTGTTTCGATGTTGACTTCGTTCCTGCTGTGAGCTGACGACGATACCCGAAGGCAAGTGCTTCAGGCGAACCGCGCTTTCCGTTTTGTTGACGTGCTGCCCACCTGGTCCACTGGAACGGAAGGTCTCGACCTCGCATTCGCGTAACAAGTCTTCGTCCAATTCGGGTAGGATAATCATCTTGAATATCTTAGATGCACAAAGGAGTGCTTCAATTGAAGGTAATATTGCTGCGACTCGGATTCGTGTTTCTTCCTTTGGTAACGATTTTATCCTGCAGTGCCGCAACGCAGAAGGAGAATCCTATCGCGACGAGCAGTCCAACAGATGTTCAGAAAACAAAATTGGCAGACCTGCAAAAGCAGATCGAACAGATAGCTGCTATTGCGAAAGGCCGTGTGGGTGTTGCGGCGGAGGTTATCGAAGCGGGTGATTCGGTATCTCTCAACCCTCACGAACATTATCCGATGCAAAGCGTGTACAAACTGCCGATCGGGATGGCAGTGCTGGCCCAGGTTGATCAGGGAAAACTAAAACTCGAACAGCGTGTGCGCGTTGAAAAGAGCGATCTTGTTGGACCAGGGCTGCACAGTCCGATTCGAGATCGAAATCCAAACGGTGTTGAGTTGAGCCTCAGCGAACTATTGCGCTTTGCAGTTTCGGAGAGTGACGGCACGGCGTCTGACGTTCTGCTCAAGCTCACCGGCGTTGAAGCAGTCGGCAAATATCTGAGTGAGCTTGGTGTTACTGAGGTCATCGTCGCCAATACCGAAAACGAAATCAGCCAGGATTGGCAAACACAGTATCGCAACTGGGCTTCGCCCCACGGAGCAGTTCAGTTGCTGCGCGCTCTGCACGAACGACGCGGGCTCTCCGAACAGAGTCAGCAACTTTTGTTGAAGCTCATGACCGAAACGCCAACCGGTCCGAAGCGCCTGAAAGGACTGTTGCCAAACACAGCGGTTGTCGCGCACAAGACCGGAACCTCGGGCGCTCGAAATGGCATCACTGCCGCGACCAATGACATTGGACTCATCACCCTGCCGGATGGTCGACACCTGGCTATCGCTGTTTTCGTTTCAGACTCTCCTACCGATCTTATTACACGCGAACGAGTGATCGCACAGATCACCAAAGCTGTTTGGGATAGCGTGGGGCGTTAGTGTTTGTCCAGTACGAGTTCTCGCACGACTGGTGGTGGCGTTCGTCCCCATTGAGGCCGTCCTATTGCCGTCACACGAACACGAATCGGTTTGGCTTCGAAGTGGTCCAGTACCTCCTGCGACACAACGACTCGCTGCGAAGAACTCCGCATCCGTGGATCGAGCAGTGCCCACTCGTTACTCAGAACCAGCTCGGATGCGATGATCTCAGAGTGATTATCCTGGATCAGTTCCAATCGAACGTCGATCTTGTTGCGCGCATAACTGACAAGTTTGGTAGTAATCGTCGAGTCAGGCCGCAGCACCGCGCTGTCAGTTTGCAGGTCCAGGCTGTGTATCTGGTAATAAGAGCGCCAGGTGGCGAAGGCCCCGATGATGAGATAGGTGCCCACCACAAGTTGACCCGCTCGCTTCAAAATCAGGAGTGGACGCGGAAGTTTGTTTGAGACGCTATCGAACACGTGTATCTTTTACTTCATCAGCCCCTTCATTGAAAAGAGAGATCCGGCTATGACGAACAACGCGAATCCGACCGCTAAATGCTTTATTGAACGCCTCAAAACGCACCAATCACCTGCCGAACGCGAAAAGACTCTGCGCTACTTCAAAACACCCAGCGACGGCGAAGTCGATCAGTTCATCGGCGTGCGTATGGGCCAGGTCTTCGCGCTCGCCAAGGAGTTCATCGCTATGACGCCGGACGAAATTGAGAAACTGCTCGAGAGTAAGATCCATGAAGTCAGGGCCGGCGCGTGCAGCATCATGGACAAGCAGGCCCGCAGCAAGAAAACAACTCCGGAGAGGAGAAAAGAGCTTTACGATCTTTATCTAAGGCGCCACGATCGTATCAACAACTGGGATCTTGTGGACGTCTGCGCGATTCACGTCGTTGGTGGTTATCTCTCCGACAAACCTCGAAAAATTCTCTATAAGCTCGCACGGTCCAGGAATATGTGGGAGCGCCGCACCTCGATCGTGAGCACTGCGTACCTCATTCGGAAGGGCGAATTGGACGATACCTACAAGATCGCTGAGATGCTTCTCGGTGAGAAGGAAGACCTGGTCCATAAAGCAACAGGCTGGATGCTACGTTTCGCCGGCGACAAAGACCGCCCCCGCCTCTTGAAGTTCCTGGATCAGCACGCCGCCATCATGCCCCGAGTCGCCCTGCGCTACTCGATGGAGCATCTCGACAAGAAGCAGCGCGAGTATTATCTCGGGCTAAAGAAATCGAAACAGTGATCACATTCTTAAGTTCGCCTCAATAGTAATCGCACTTGGATCGGGTCAGTACAGGGAGCGGTAGCGACCTGGTGAGAATGAGGATGCGATCTCCCTAACGATTTTTGACCCCATGGTTGGACCAGGTC